>CAVJKE010000027.1:0-11948 GCA_963649695.1 bacterium | reverse complement strand
GTCACTGCCGTGACGGGAAATAAGGTGTTTCGCACGGCGAAACTTTAATACTTTAATCAAATAAAGCACAAAATTAACTCCAATTTTCCGGAAAGTGCATAACTTTGCGAGAAATAATCCATAAAGTAATACACAAAGTTTTCAACAGTATGTTTGAAGAGACCCTGAAATTCTATCAAGACTTCCCTAACGTGGGAATCACATTCGTCGACATCATACCCTACCTCCAGGACAAGAAGATCTTTACCGAACTTGTCGGAGAGGTCGGAAAACTCGTGACCGCTCCTTCAGTGGCGGCCCCGGAAGCGCGCGCGTTCCTGTTCTGCGCCCCTCTGCTCATCTCCAGCGAGAAGGTCACCAACATCATTCCTTTCCGCAAGAAAGGCAAGCTTCCTTTCGCGGGCGATGACCTCCAGAGCATCGAGATAACCAAGGAATATGGCCTCGACAACCTTTTCTTCCGCAAGTCGGACATCGCGGCCGGACAGATCGAGAACGGAGTGTTCCGCGTCACCATCATCGACGACGTCCTCGCTACCGGCGGCACGGCCGAAGGCATAGCCAAGGCCCTGACCGGCACAAAGGTCGAAGTGGACGGCAAGGAATATGGCGTCGAAGTCGCCGAATTCATATTCATAGCAGAGCTTGACGGCCTCTGTGGCCGCGCAAGGCTTGAGAAGATCGCTCCTGTGCACTCGATAGCGCACATCAAGTAGAGTCCGCCTACCACCTGGCCGCTTCGTCCGCGATGTTGGCGGCCATAGCGTCTATGAGTCTGGCTCCTGCCTCCCTGCTCGCCCAGGCGATGTGCGGAGTCAGGCTCAATCTGTTCTGTCTCTTGACTTTCAGCAGAGGATGGTCGGCCGGCAGCGGTTCCGTGGAGTAGACATCCAGTCCGGCCCCGGCTATGACTCCTTCATCGATGATTTCAGCCAAAGCGGCATCGTCTATGATTCCGCCGCGGCCGACGTTGACTATGATGGCCGTCGGCTTCATCATCCTCAGTACCCTCTCCCCTATCAGCCCGGCTGTACGCCCGTTGTACGGAGCGTTTATCGAGATGACATCAGAGCCGGTCATCAGTTCCTCAAGCGTCACGCAAGGATACTCGGTGCAGTGACCTGTGCCGGAGGTGGAATAGTAGATGACCTTCATTCCGAAGGCCTCGCCGATGTGGGCGACCTTCGAGCCGATGGCACCCATTCCTATGATGCCCAAGGTCTTGCCGTCGATTTCCGTGAAAAGTTCCGAGTACTCTGCCAGCATCCCTGTCCGGGAATAATGCCCACTCTTCACCACCTCGTCGAAGTACCTGCCGTTCCCCATCAGATTGAGGATGTGCATGAATGTCTGCTGGGCCACGGAGTTGGTCGAATACCCGGCGACATTCCTGACGGCGACACCCCGTCTGGCGCAGGCATCCACATCGATGTTGTTGATGCCGGTGCCGGCCTCGCAGACCAGCCGCACCTTCGGAGCGGCGGCGAGAAGTTCCTCCGTCACCCTCACCTTGTTCACTATCATCACCTCGCAGTCCCCCACTCTTTCAAGAGCCTCCTGTGGAGTGGAACTGTACCAGGCTGTAAGTTCGCCCTGCCTTGCTATAGGGTCAAGCGGAGTCGTTCCCATCGACGCCGCGTCCAGAAACACGATCTTCATGGCTTTTTCTGTTGTTCGATATGTCCGCGCGGTGTGTCCGCCCGGGATGTCCAGGGTGCGAAGTTACGAATAAAGAGGGAGACTCCAAACCGGGACGGCGCGCCGCCAGTGAGGACGGGGACAAAAACGAAAGAAGGAGACCTGGTTTCCCGGTCTCCTTCTTTCGTGCGCGAGATGAGAGTCGAACTCACACGTCGCAATTGACACTAGCTCCTGAAACTAGCGCGTCTACCATTTCGCCACCCGCGCTTGTGGATTGCAAAGTTACTAATTCTTTGTGAAATTGCAAATAAATTAAGCGGAGATGACAAAAATCGGACTGTCAGCAAAACGCCCCGGGGCGTTTCAGTCCCGGAGCGGAATCTAAGAGAACTACTTGATGTACTTCTTGAACACCTTGTTGACCAGGGTCGACTTGCCCGTGCAGGTCTCAAGCAAAGCGCTCTTGAACGTCTCGAAATCAGTTACATAAGGATTGAGAGCGGCACAGATGTCAGAGCGGTTGACACCTCCGGTCTCCAGCTCGACGAGGATCTGAGGCTTGAACCAATACTCGTTCCCGAAGCACTTGCTTCCGCCATAACGCGCCTTGTAGAGCATACTCTCGATGTAGTAGGCCCACATCTCACCGACTGCGCAATAGCCTGCGTTCTCACCGTTACCCGTGCCGTAGCAGTCTCCGGTGTTGATGAAGGATGTCAGCACATAGGTGCCGTAGTTACCCCAGTACTCGGATCCGGCCCTGGCGAAATGCGAAGCGTGCGCCAGCTCGTGGACGGTCGTGGAATAAAGTTCGGCGTAGTCCCCGTTCTTTCCCTTCGATCCGATCGTGATGTCCGGGGCGAAAAGCCTGACTATTATTGAATATGTCGCCAGATACTTGCTCACAAGCTTGTTGTCGAGGAAAGCTCCGTGATGCATCATCAAGGTGCAGGATGGCCTGAGGAAATTGAGGATCCAGAACCTGATGTTGGACGCAGGCTTGGTCACCCCGGTCGTCTCGCATTTAGAGTAATAGTCGTAGGCGGCGTTGTTGACCACGCATCTTCTGAAAAGCGTTCCGTCGGAATTCTTGTCGACGCTGACATCGATTCCCTCAGGAGACCCCTTGCCCAAAGAGGACAGGGAAGCCGGCACAAGGATGGCGTTGAACCCGATCGTGAAGCCCTTCGTGTTCTTGAAGCAGATGTTGTAGCGAGGCTTGGACGAAAACTTCATGGAGAACTGGTAGTTGCCGTTCTCGTCGGTGTAGGCCGTGCCGATCTTCACGAACACGTTCGCCACCATCTTGACTCCGGCCACTCCGACAGTCTTCTTAAGTTTGTCGTCGTAGATCGTCACCTTGCCGGACGGCTTGCTCTTGGCCCTGGTCTCAGGAACAAGCAGGTCGGCGTTGCCGGTCAGTTCGTAGGCCTTCCTTTCGACCGAAGTCCAGTCAAAATCATCAAGGCCTCTGGTGTTCACCCCGTCGTCAGGGATGAAGCACTCCTCAAGGATCTCGTGTTCGATTCCTTCAGGGAACTGGAAATCCTGCGGCACAACGGCGTACTGCCAGGTGATCTCCTCGTCCGGAACGGACGGATCGTGATAGTAGTCGCCGGTCGTGGCGATCTCGTAGTCCATAGGGTACTCCAGAGTCTCCACGCCAAGGTCCGAGAGGACATTGAGATCCTCGGCGCTTTTCGGAAGAAACCTCACATAGAGGTCGGATACAGGGACTTCCACCGAAGCTCTGGTCGGGTACAGGGCTGCGACCGCGCTTCTGACATTTTTGACGGAATACGGGTTTTCAAGTTTTCTGCCAAGCTGGATCTCATCGTGGGAGACAACTTCGACCTTCTCACCCGTGCTGACAGGACTGATCTCCACCGGAGAACCGCCCTCTTTGCTGCAGGACACCAGCACCAGTGCCGGCAGCATCATTTTAAAGAACCATTTCATCGTTTAGTAGGTTTTTAGTTACGCTGCAAAGGTACGGCGGGTTAGCCGTGGAATGAAATATTCCAACACTTAAGTTGAAAAGGCTGTTTCTATGCCATTTAAAGCCACTTTTTTCTATCTTTGCGGAGTTAAAAATTATGCGAAATATGGGAATATTCAAGAAACTGGTCTCGGCCGCCGCCGCAATCGCGTTGATTTTCAACTCTTTCAATTTTGAAGCTAACGCGCAGGGGTATGAAAAATTTATCAAGGAGAACCCGGAAAGAGCGGGGGGTATCTACCATTACTATGAATATGTCCCTTCAGATCCCACGAAGGCCCCGAAAGGGTACAAGCCTTTCTATATCAGCCACTACGGCAGGCACGGGTCCCGCTATCACTCCGGCAGCGGGATGTTCTCGGAAGCCGTAAGGATCCTTGACGCGGCCGGGAAGGCCGGGCTGCTGACCGAAGAAGGCGGACTGCTTAAAAGGCAGATCGACACGGTCTGGAACGAGCATCAGGGAATGTTCGGAATGCTGACGGCAAGAGGGGCCAAGGAACATCAGGCGATAGCCGGAAGGATGTTCGAAGACTATCCTGAAGTGTTCAAGGCCAAAGACCGCAAAGAGGTCGAGTGTGTGTCGAGCTACTGGCCGAGATGTCTGGTGAGCATGGCGAATTTCTCATCAAAACTGAAAGAGGAGAACGGAGACCTTGAGTTCCGCTATCTGACCGGCCCGAAGTACATAGACTACATCAGCATGGATCTGGAGATGTCCAAGGTCATCAAAGAGTCCAACACGCTTCAGAGGCATATTCTTGACAGCCTTCTTCATAAAGAGAGGCTTTTCGAGGCCATCTTCAACGACCCGGCCAAGGCCGCCTCGCTCATCGAGGACCCTGTCAAATTCATCGACAACATCTACACTGCAGGGGCCATCAGCCCTAACACGGACGCTCATCCTGACATATTCAGCCATTTCACGGTCGAGGAACTGACCGCTCTCTGGATGGCGAGGAACGACAAGATGTACCACAACTACGGCATCTCGGCGGAGGCCGGGGAATATGTCTCCTCGATAGCCAAGCCTCTGATCGAGGACATTGTCGCCAAGGCCGACGCCGCCGTGTCCGATGGCAGCGGCCGCGCGGCGGACCTCCGTTTCGGCCACGATGTGGGTCTTCTTCCTCTGCTCGGCACGATCGGCATCTCCACGATGGAGAACCGCTGGAAGTCCGCCGACGCCCACAGCCATTGGCTCGACTTCTTCGGGATGCCGATGGGTGCCAACCTCCAGATGGTCTTCTTCAAGAACAAGAAAGGTGACGTGCTGGTCAAGATTCTTGTCAACGAGCGCGAGACCCTGATCCCGGCGGTGGAGGCCTTCGACGGCCCGTTCTACAGATGGACGGACCTTCGTGAACACCTCGTCAGCACAGCCGCCGCCATCTCCGACGAATTCATCGTCAAGGACTCCGGCGAGAAGGAACGCACAGGTGTCGCCGGAATGTAGCGTGGCGGTTATAAGTAAGAAAAACGAAGTTCTGGTACGGGAATCCGTACCAGAACTTCGTTTATTCAGTTGACTGACAGCCAGACAGCCGCCACGGATTTTACTAGAAGTAGACCACGGTCTGCTGCTTGATGGAGGACATCAGGGCGTTGGCGAGACGGCTCACTCCGAAACGGAAGAGGCTCTTGTCGATCCACCCGTCGCCAAGAACCGACTTGACGATCGAGTAGTAGCAGACAGCGTCCTTCGACGTGGAGATGCCGCCGGCCGCCTTGAAGCCGACTTTCCTGCCGGTGGCGGCGCAGAAAGCCTTGATGCACTCGCACATCACGTAAGCGGCCATCGGCGTGGCGTTCACGCTGACCTTGCCTGTGGATGTCTTGATGAAGTCAGCGCCTTCTTCCATAGCAAGGAACGAAGCCTCGGCTATGTTCTCGGCGGTCACCAGCAGACCGGTCTCGAGGATAACCTTCAGAGTGATCTTGCGGCCAAGCTTCGCTCCGGCCTCGTCGACAGCGGCGCGGATCGTCCGGATCTCGTTTCTGGCAGTTTCTTCGTCACCAGCGAGGAACGCATTGAGAGCCAGTACGATGTCAATCTCGTCAGCCCCGGCTTCAACGGCCATCACGCTCTCTTTCACCTTGACCTCAAGGAAACTCTGGGAGGCCGGGAAACAACCCGAGACAGCCGTCACGCGGACATCCCCGCACTCAAGCTTTTCCCTCACGACGGAGGAGAAGTTCGGGAACACGCAGATAGAGGCTGGAAGCGGATACTCCGGATACTCCTTGACGAAGGAATTCACCTTACCTACCAGCTTGGCGATCGACGCAGGGGTGTCCTCGTTGTGAAGCGAGGTCAGGTCCATCAGCGATAGGCAGCATTTGAGGGCTTCCGGAGAAGCCACGTTGTCAAGATTGGCGGCAAGAATGTCCAATCTCTTATTAATCATCTCCTTGTCAGGAGTGTAACCGTACTTTGCAAGCAAATTGTCCATTATCGTTATGTTTTTTTATCCTCTTATCTGTATGACGAAGCCTTCATCGGTCAAAGGCCGTACCATCTTCTCCATCTCTTCCACCGAGAACTTCCCGAGTCCCTCGGCTGGAGTCTCCCTGTCCAGAGTGTAGACCATCACCTCCCTTGGCCGAAGTTTTCTGACGATGTCCATCCAGCCCTCAAGCACCTGAGGCGACGAAGAGTCGAAAGACGGAGAACGTAGGAACATAGTCTGAAGGATGAAGTCTCCGTTGAACTTCATCAGGTCTGCCACCACATCCTCGACGTGGTACTCTCCCTGCGGCTGGTTGATAAGTTCCGCCAGTGCGTCCGTAGGAGCGTCGATCTTCAGAATCGGGTTGTCCACTTTCCTGAGAGCCTCGAAGACCTCCTCCCTGAACACCCTTGTGGCGTTGGAAAGGACTGAGACCTTGGCCTGAGGGAAGTACTTGTCCCTCAACTCGATGGTTATGTCTATGATCTTGGCGAAATCCGGATTGAGGGTCGGTTCGCCGTCACCGGAGAAGGTGATCGAATCTATCGGCGTACCATTGGCGGCGCAAAGCGAAAGTTTCGCGTCCAGAGCCGTTCTCAATTCCTCGGCCGAAGGAAGACGGCGGTCCTCACGTCCGTCCTTGTTCCATCCGCACTCGCAGTAGACGCAGTCGAAATTGCACAGCTTGCCCTTCGTCGGAAGCAGATTGATTCCGAGCGAGGAGCCGAGCCGTCTCGAATGGATCGGGCCGAAAACCAGTTCTTCCCTCATCATAGCCTAAACCAATCTTTTGGATGTGCTGTCAGGGGTCAGGCGGCAGTCAGCGTCGAGATTGTCGATGAGGACGAGACCCGGCCTCTTGCCGACCTCTATGGAACCATATTCATCAGCCTTGGAAAGGAATTCCGCCCCGTTGCGGCAGGCCCAGACGAGTTTTTCCTCCAGTCCCACCTCCGGGAAGGCTTCCTGCAGACAGCGGAGCTCGGCCACTATGTCGAGGTCGTCATTGCTGGAAAGGGAATCGGTGCCGACGGTGATCGCAAGACCGTTGCGGCGCATCAGGCGCACCGGCGGCAGAGCGTTGTGAATGAATATGTTCGATAACGGGCAGATGGCGATGAACGGATGGTTCATCGTTTCTTTGACAGCGTCTATGCCTTCCTGGTCAAGGCAGACTTCGTGGACGAGCAGGATGTGTTCGTCGAACGGAGCCGGATGAGCTTTCTTGAGCCTGTCGATAAAGTAAAGCAGAGAGGATTTTCCGGTGACCGGAGGCACGCTCATACCGGCGGCCTTGCGGTTGTCCCACATCGCTCCCCGGCCGTATTTCAGCATATCTTCCTCTTCCTGTGTCTCTTCCGAATGGAAGGACAGGAAACCGGACTTCAAGCCTTCGGCGCAGACCGCCGTGACAAGTTCCGGACTCATCGTGTAGCAGGCGTGAGGCGTAGGGGCGGCGTCGAGTCCGTAGGAATCTGCCACCTCCTTGAGTTTAAGGACGTTCTCCATCACTGAGGCGCAGTCCTGAGGCTCAGTCCCGAAGACCTCGAGAAAGGTTCTCGTGTACATCGGAGATGCCTTCTTGAGGGCGAAGGTGTCGGCGCAGTTGCTGATGTCGGCCATGGCCGAGACTCCCCTGCTCCACATCAGGTCGAACCAGTGGCGGATGTCGGCGAGCTTCTCGTCCATACTCTTGTTGTCCCTCATCTCGTTGATCTGGTCGATGAAACCGGCCATTCCCGTGCCTTTGCGGAACATCTTCCACAGGTACGAGAGTTCAAGGTGGCAATGGGTGTTGACGAAGCCAGGCGTCACCGCGCCTTTCACAAAATTCTCCTCTTTCCGAGGGTCGGCGCACTCGCCGACAGCGGTGACGGTGCCGTTGTCATCATATTCAACGAAGCCGTTCCTGACAGGGCCTCTGCCGTCAAGAGTGAAGACATAGTCTGCTGCTATCCTTTTCATCCGATACTATTCCATAAAAAATTTATCTCCAGCGTCCGGTTTCCTGACCTTCTCCAAAGGTCTGACCGCTACAGAGTCCAGAGCGAAAGCCGGTTCTACGGCTGACAGGCCGTCTTTCAATCCGGCAGCGGGCAGGGCCGGGCCAAGTCCACCGCCGTCCGGCGTGGAAGCCTTCACGGGTTCTTCCTCCACAACAATCTCAGGGCCGACGAAAGTGGTGTCCCCGGCAGCCGGAGCCAGATAATAGACTCCGTTGGAATCGCGCCTGAAGTTGATCCAGCACAAAGTGCCTCCTTCCAGCACATCGAGCGGGGAATGAATTTCGACAGGTCTCCGCCTGGCCTTTGCCACGGAATCGGCGTACGACCTCGACTTGTCCTGCAGGGCAAGTTTCCGGTTGATCGTACCGGCTTCCGTATTCAGGCCGTTCACGACCCTCGACAACATCTCGGCGTAACGCTTCGGGTCGTTGAGGTAGTGGTCCACGCTCTTGCGGTAGTCGTCTGAGGTGAAACCATACTTCTCGAAGATTGGCTCATAGAACAACGACGTGTCCGCGGCCGTCCTCTTGTCAGGGTTTTCCGCGAGCCACTGGTCCGCCAGGAACATCTCGCGGTAGATCTTCTCCATCTTGCGTACGGGTATCACCCTCGCTCCCCCGGAGCAGGCTCCGAGCGCAAGGATGACGACCATCAAAGAAAGAACTGTCCGCGGATATTTCATAACCTTTCCTTTCGACCTTACCTCAAGGTTGCTCCGAACTCGTTCTGGAATGTGGAGAGGAGCTTCTTCATTATCCTTTCGACATCTTCGTCCGTCAGGGTCTTCTCGAGATCCTGCAGCACGAAACCGAGCGCGTACTGCTTCTTGCCGGCCGGAATCTTGTCGCCGCGGTAGACATCGAAGAGCGTCACCTGCTTGAGAAGTTTCTTGGCGGCCTTGAAGGAACTGCGGTAGAGGCCGGCGTAGCAGACACTCTCGTCCAGCAGCAGCGCGAGATCCCTGCGGACCTCAGGGAACTTAGGCATCTCCTTGAACGCCACCTTGTCCCTCTTGACGATGGTGAACAGGGTGTTCCAGTTGATCTCGGCGGCGAAGACAGGCTGGCGGACGCCGAACTTCTTCAGCACGGCCGGAGCCACAGAGCCGAGAACGGCGAGCGGAGTGTGCTGTCCCGGAAGGGCGAAAGCGACACCTTCACTGAATATGTCAGCAGGGGCCGGAGTGGCCTCCATCTGGTAGAGATTCGCTCCGAAACGTCTCAGGAGCAGGTCCACATAGCCTCTCAGCTCGAAGAACGAGCTCTTGCCCGGCTGGTAGTTCCAGGACTTCTCAGGGGTTCCTGTGATGAACATCGAGAACGCCGGATGCTCCTCGTAGGAAGCGAGCGTCTTGCCGTCCTTTTCAGGATCGCGGCTGTAGACGGAGCCATATTCAAAGAGCCTCATCGAGGACATCTGACGGTTGAGGTTGTAGGCCACGACCTCAAGGCCGCTGAAAATCAGCGTCTGCCTCATCACGTTGAGGTCGGAGCTGAGCGGATTGACGATCGTCACGCACTTCTCCTGCGGATAGGTGGTGAGTCCCTTATAGTAGGCCTCCTTGGTGAGGGAGTTGTTCATTATCTCGACGAAGCCGTTGGCGGCCAGGAAGTTGGAGATGCCGTTGCGGATGGCCTCAGGCTCCGGGGTAGGAGTGGCGTTGACGGACATCTTCATGTGCTGAGGCAGGTCGATGTTGTTGTAGCCGTAGATGCGGAGGATCTCCTCGACGACATCGCATTCCCTGGTCACGTCGACCATGTAGGTAGGCGCGCCGACCGTGGCTCCGCCCGGACGCTTCTCGATGAACTCATAGCAGAGGGCTGCGAGGATCTTCTCGATGGTGTCGTGGCCGATCTTCTTGCCGACGAACCTCTCGATGCGGTCATAGTCGAGGTCGATGACCTTACGGGCTATCTTCTCTGGGTAGAACTCCTCGATTCCGCCCACGATCTCGCCGCCGGCGACCTCCTGGATAAGGAGAGCGGCACGCTTGGCGGCATATTCATTGATGCCAGGATCGGCTCCTCTTTCGTAGCGGAAGGAGGCGTCGGTCTGGAGGGTGTGTCTCTTGGAGGTCTTGCGGATGGACACCGGATCGAAGTAGGCGCTTTCGATGAAGACATTCACAGTCTCCGCCTTCACGCCGGAGTCGATGCCGCCGAACACGCCAGCCAGGCACATAGGGCCGTCGGCGTTTGCGATGACGATGTCCTCGGCGGAAAGCTTCCTCTCAACCTCGTCGAGGGTGACAAGTTTCTCGCCCTCGGCCGCGCGGCGCACGATCACCTTGCCTCCGGTGACCTTGTCGGCATCGAAGGTGTGGAGAGGCTGTCCGAGTTCAAAAAGCACGAAGTTGGACACGTCGACCACGTTGTCGATAGGCCTGAGACCGATGGACAGGAGTTTCTTCTGAAGCCATTCCGGAGACGGGCCGACCTTCACTCCCTTGACGGTCACACCGCAGTAGCGGGGAGCGGCCGAGGCGTCACGCACCTCGATCGGCATTCCGGAACCCTCGCCAGCCTTCCACGCATCAACCGAAGGATAGTTGAAGGAGCAAGGAATATTGTTGAGCGTCATCCAGGCATAGAGGTCGCGGGCCACACCGATGTGGGAAGCCGCGTCTACCCTGTTGGCTGTGATTTCATATTCAATGACGGCCTCCGTCTTGAGATGGAGATAGTCCTTGGCCGAAGTTCCGACAGGCGCGTCGGCAGGAAGGACCTTGATGCCGGAGTGGTCGTCGCCGATTCCGAGTTCATCCTCGGCGCAGATCATTCCGAACGACTCAACGCCGCGGATCTTGGACTTCTTGATCTTGAAGTCGCCTGGAAGGACAGAGCCGATCCTCGCGAAAAGGACTTTCTGTCCGGCGGCCACATTAGGAGCGCCGCAGACAACGGTGAGAGGTTCGCCGGTGCCGTCATCCACCTTTGTGATGTGGAGATGGTCTGAATCAGGATGAGCCTCACACTCAAGCACTTCCGCAACAACGACACCTGCAAGTCCGCCAGGGATTTCTTCCTGCTCCTCGACAGCGTCGACTTCGATTCCAATTGATGTCATCGCATCCGCTATCTGCTGCGGAGTGAGATCGGACACAAGGTAGTCCTTTAGCCAGTTATAAGAAAGCTTCATATAGCAATGTTTTATTTTTCAATATCTTGTCTGCAAATTCTGTTTTGTTCCGGTTCTGTTTTATGCCGGGAGTCCTATCTGTTGATGTCGTCCTTCGAGAAGAGGGATTCCACGAACTCCTTTTTGTCGAAGACCTTCAGGTCATCGATGCCCTCGCCGATCCCGATGAATTTCACCGGCACCTTGAGCTGGTCGACGATGCCGATCACGACTCCGCCCTTGGCGGTGCCGTCAAGTTTCGTGATGGCCAGCGAAGTGATGTCTGTGGCCCTTGAGAACTCCTTGGCCTGCTGGTAAGCGTTCTGGCCGGTCGAAGCGTCCAGCACAAGAAGAACCTCGTGCGGAGCGTCAGGGATGACCTTGCGCATCACATTACGGATTTTGGTCAGCTCGTTCATCAGGTCGATCCTGTTGTGGAGACGGCCGGCGGTGTCGATAAGCACGACGTCCATCCCCTTGGCCACGGCCGAGTTGACGGTGTCGAAAGCCACCGAAGCCGGGTCCGAACCCATTCCCTGCTTGACGATCTCGACCCCGGCCCTGTCAGCCCAGATCTGAAGTTGGTCGACGGCGGCGGCCCTGAACGTGTCGGCGGCGCCGATCATCACTTTCTTGCCCATCGCCTTGTAACGGGCCGCGAGTTTGCCTATCGTGGTTGTCTTGCCGACTCCGTTGACACCGACGACCATCACCACCAGAGGCTTTCTGGAC
>CAVJKE010000026.1:0-12345 GCA_963649695.1 bacterium | reverse complement strand
CGAACGTGTGATAAGGTATTTCTGCCATATGCATTTAGTTACTTGCGAAAGTTGATTTATAAGATTCTGACCTGAGGGATTATGGTGTCTTGTCCCGAAGGTCTACAGCGCTACCTCGCAGAGGAACTTGATCCTGACAAGACGGATCTCCATCTCCTCGTACTCCGAGCCGAGTTCCTTGACAGCCTCCTCGATGGAATCCGAAGTCGCCTCCGTCTTGAAATAGTCGTAGATGTCCTCGACCACCTCGTCGTCGATAGTCTGGCCGATGTAGTAGTTGAGGTCGAGTTTCGTGCCTGACGACACGATGCCCTCGATCTCGGTGACCAGCTCGTCGAGTTCCAGACCCTTTGCTTCGGCGATGTCGTCCAGCGACATCCGTCTGTCCACGCTCTGGATTATGAATATCTTGTCGGCCGACTTGGTCGGGGCTGACTTGACCACGAAATCCTCCGGTCTCGTGATGTCGTTCTCCTCGACATAGCGGCGGATCAGTTCGATGAACTCCTTGCCGTACTTCCTCGCCTTACCTTCTCCGACTCCCTGGCAGTTGTGCAGCTCGTCGAAGGTGACAGGGTACAGGATCGACATGTCCTCGAGGGCCGGGTCTCCGAAGATGATCCACGGCTGGAGGTTCAGTTTCTTGGACAGGTCCTTGCGCAGGCTCTTCAGCATCGACAGCAGGGCCGCGTCACCGCCGCCGCCCTTCATCGCGCCGCCTCCGGCCATCGTCTCGTCCTCATCCTCGTCGTCCGCCCCGCCCTTGCTCTTGAAAGCGTGGCTTCCGACAAGCCGGACTTCGTACGGGTTCTGGAAGAATTCCTCGCCCTTCGGCGTCACGTAGATGAGCCCGTAGGTCTCGATCTCCTTCTCAAGCAGGTGCATAACAAGGCCTTGATGGATGACCGCGCACCAGAAACTTGTGTCGTGAGGCTTGCCGGCCCCGAAGAACGGCAGAGTGTCGTGGCGGTAGGACTTGATCATGGCGTTGGTCTGGCCGGCCAGAACGGCGGCCAGATGGTCGGTCTTGAAATGCTCCGGCAGGGCTTTGACAAGTTTGATGACCAGAGCCATCTCCTTGCGCCCGTTGAAGGTCGGCTTAGGGTGCACGCAATTGTCGCACATCCCGCAGTTGTCCACCAGGTAATCCTCCCCGAAATAGTTCAGCAGCATTCTTCTGCGGCACATGTTCGACTCGGCGTAGGCCACGGTGTCCATCAGGAGCTGCCGCCCGATCTCCTGCTCGGAGACAGGCTTGCCCTGCATGAACTTCTCGAGTTTGCGGATGTCTTTGTAACTGTAGTAGGTGATGCATTCGGCGTTCTCTCCGTCGCGGCCGGCCCTGCCGGTCTCCTGGTAGTAGCCCTCGATGCTCTTCGGGATGTCGTAGTGGATCACGAACCGTACGTCAGGCTTGTCGATGCCCATTCCGAAGGCGATCGTCGCCACGATGACATCCACGTCTTCCATCAGGAAGCGGTCCTGGTTCTCGGCCCTGGTCTTGGCATCGAGTCCGGCGTGGTAAGGCAGGGCCTTGATGCCGTTGATCTCCAGCAGGTTCGCCATCTCCTCGACCTTCTTGCGGCTGAGGCAGTAGATGATGCCGGACTGGCCCGGATGCTGCTTGATGTAGCGGATTATGTCCTTGTCGGGATCCACCTTCTCCCTCACTTCGTAGTAGAGGTTGGCCCTGTTGAAGGAGGACTTGAAGACCGTCGCGTCAAGGATGCCGAGATTCTTCTGGATGTCGTTCTGGACCTTCGGCGTGGCCGTGGCCGTGAGCGCTATGATCGGGGCCCGGCCGATTTCCTCGACCATATCCCTTATCCTGCGGTACTCAGGCCGGAAGTCGTGCCCCCATTCGGAAATACAGTGCGCCTCGTCGATCGCGTAGAATGAGATGTGCACCTCGCGCAGAAGTTCCACGTTCTCGTCTTTCGTGAGGGACTCCGGGGCGACATAAAGCAGTTTGGTGACACCTGAAAGCACGTCCGATTTCACTTCCTGGATCTGCGCCCGGTTGAGCGAGGAATTGAGGAAGTGGGCGATGCCGTTCTTCTCCTCGACGAAGCCCCTGATCACGTCGACCTGGTTCTTCATCAGGGCGATGAGAGGGGAGATCACGATCGCCGTGCCGGGTAGAAGCAGCGCCGGCAGCTGGAAACACAAAGATTTGCCGCCGCCGGTGGGCATAAGGACAAAGGAGTCCTTCCCCTCCAGCAGGTTTCTGATGATCTTTTCCTGATCTCCTTTGAACGAGTCAAAACCAAAGAATTCTTTCAGTTTGGAATTCAGCAACGACGAGTCTACTTCCATAGAATTTCCGAATTACGTATAAATGTAGGTTAATTTTTTGGGATTACCAAAGATTTAAATGCTTTTTATGGGATTTTGAGTGTTTTAGACCGCCAAAGTCAAATAATTTTGCGATATTTGCAAAGATTTTGGGGTTCTATGCTCCGAGGTCGGAAAAAGACAACTTGTAAAATTAAAATTGATATGAAAACAATCAAAATTCTCGCAGCCGCCGCCGTGGTTCTTTCCATGACAGCCTGCAACTCCGGCAAGGCCGGCGGTCAGGCCAACGGCGCCGACAGCACCGCTGTCGCTGAGTTTCTGAAGCCTCAGAGCGCCAAGAGCCTTCTTCCTTCAAAGGCAGAGGTTGATTCCGTAAGCTACCTTCTCGGAATCCAGCTCGGTTCGATGATCAAGGGCTACAGCCTCGGTGACCTCAATTTCCAAATGATCAAGAAGGGCGCGGGCGACTTCGTGAAGGCGAAGGGTGACCAGCGCGACACCAACTTCGTAAAGCAGTTCAAGGTCAATCCTGAGGAGATGAACAGGATCATGAGCCAGTTCATCGAGAAGAGAAGCGCCTATGTGGGTGCGGTCAACAAGGAGGCCGAGGCCAAATTCCTTGAGGCCAACAAGACGAAAGAGGGTGTGCAGGTGAGCGAGAGCGGTCTTCAGTACATCATCCAGGTGGCCGGTGACGAGAACAAGCCTACCAGCGACAAGGACACCGTCTTCGTACACTACAAGCTTGCCACCACTGATGGCGAGGTAGTTGAGGAAGTCGCTGCCGAGCAGCCTTCAGTCCAGCTTACCCTCAACAGGGTCATCCCGGGTTGGACCGAGGGTATGAAACTCATCGGCGTGGGCGGCAAGGCTACCCTTTATGTGCCTTCAGAGCTTGGTTACGGTGAGCGCGGCGCAGGCGGGTCCATCCAGCCTAACAGCACTCTCGTCTTCGACATCCAGCTTGACTCAGTAAAGCATTACATCGAGCCTGTTCCGGCGGAATAATTCCTGCCAGGGCAGCGGAATATAGGCCTGCTCCGACGTCCACTGCGGACGGGGCAGGCTTTTTTTATAAATATCACGAATTAACCTAATCACAAACATCATGGCAGCGTTGGAAATAGAGGGCAAGATCAAGATCAAACTTGCCAGACAATCAGGACAGAGTGCGAAAGGCTCTTGGATGAAACAGGACTTTGTCCTTGAATATCAGGACGGAAACTATCCGGCGGAGGTCTGCTTCACGGCCTTCGGCAACGACAAGGTGGCTGAACTTGACAAGTACGGCGTCGGTGATGCGGTCAAGGTTTCGTTCAACCTCAGGGCGAGGGAGTACAACGGACGTTGGTACAACGATGTGAGGGTCTGGAAACTCGCTCCGGCCGGCTCGCAGAGACCTGCGGCCCCGGCCCAGCAGAACTACGCTCAGAATTACGCTCCTGCGGGTTACGGCGCGGCCGCCCCGGCGGCTCCGGCTCCCGGAATCGAGGACATGCCGGCGGATAATCCTGAGAACGACCTTCCGTTCTAAATTCACTGCAATTTTCTTATGACGTTGAGTCCGTCCCGTATCGGAAGCAGGACGGACTCGACTCTTTTGTCTGCGACCACCAGGTCGTTGAAGGCCACGATCCCCTGGGTCTGTCTGTCCTGCGGGACCGGATCCTGCCAAAGTTTCCCGTCCCAGAGGACATCGTCGGCAAGAATCAGCCCGCCAGGCCGCACCAGACCGATGACCAGATTGTAGTAGTCGACATATTCACGCTTGTTGGCATCCATATACACGAGGTCGTAAGGCCCTTCGAGCGTCGAGAGGGTGGTCCTGGCGTCGCCGATGTGGAGGGTGATCCTGTCCGCCACCCCGGCCCTTGACCAGCCTTCCCTGATCAGGTCCTCGAGTTCGTCGTTGATCTCAAGGGTGTCGATGTGGCCGTCAGAAGGCAGTCCGTAGGCCAGACAGGTGGCCGAATAGCCGGTGAAGGTGCCGATTTCAAGGATGCGCCTCGCTCCGGAAATCTCTACAAGCATCGTCAGCAGCCTTCCCTGGACCGCCCCCGAAAGCATCCGGGGGTAGTTCGTGTGGATGTTGGTCTGTTTCTCGATCCAGTCCAGAGCCTCGCCCTGTGGCGAAGAATGTTCTCTAAGGTATTTGTCAGCAGGAGATTCCATTGCGGTTGAGCGGATTTATTCAGTGAAATTGTCAAGATAGAGGGCGAATCTGCACAGGACAGGGCAGGCGTAGGCCCCCGTGATGTTGACCCTCACTTTGGTGGCCGTGGTCTTTTCCGTCAGGACGATTCTCTTGTATCCGACCGTGGTCTCCGAAGCGATAGTCGTCCATCCGCCGTCCGGCCCGCAGGCCTCGATGGTGAACGACTTGATCCTCTGCCCTAAAGGAATATATTCCTGGAGCATCACGCGGTTGAAGGTCTTCTCTTCGTCCAAAGTGAAGGTGAGGCTGGCTTCCGTCACCCCGTCAGGCGCGGCCCAGAAGGAGTCATATTCATCATCCAGAAGATTCGCCGCCTTGAATTTTCTGCCTCTGACGGCGCTCGCCTCTGCTTTCGCCCCGTCTACGAGGTTGTCTTTGAATATCCCGTCGAGCGCGGTGCGGAACTCCATCAGCCTCAGCGAGTCGATCGGATGCAGGCGGCCGGTCGTGTCAGGTGGCACGTTGAGCAGGAGCAGCGAGTTGCGGCCCACGCTCTCGTAGTAGATCTTGAGGAGTTCCCCGGCGGTCTTGACCCTGTCGTTCTCGCTTTCCTTCCAGAACCAGCCCGGACGGATGGAGACATCGGTCTCCGAAGGGATCCAGCAGAGCCCCTGCACGTTGCCGACGTTGAGGGTGTCGCGGTTGGGCGAACCAGCGCCCGGAGTGTAGCCTTCGACATCTATCCTGCTCCAGCTTGTCCTGCCGGCACAGCCTCTTTCGTTGCCCACCCAGCGGCAGTCCGGTCCTACGTCGCTGAAAATCACGGCGTTCTCCTGAAGCCTTCTGACCGTGCCGTTGAAGAGATTCCAGTCATATTCCTGTCTCTTGCCGCCGGGACCTTCACCGTTCGCTCCGTCGAACCACTGCTCGAAGACAGGTCCGTAGCCGCCCAGGGCGCTTTCCAATGTCTTGACGAACACCTGATTGTACTCCGGAGTGCCGTAACGCGGGTCGTTCCTGTCCCAAGGCGAGATGTAAACTCCCATCTTGATTCCGTCTTCAGCGCAAGCCTCGGACAATTCTTTCAGCACATCTCCTTCTCCGCCTTTCCACGGACTCTGGGCGACAGTGTGGCCGCTGACCGGATTAGGCCAGAGGCAGAACCCGTCGTGGTGCTTGGCCGTGAGGATGATACCCTTGAAACCGGCGGCCTTGGCGATGGAAGTCCACTGGCCGCAGTCAAGGCCGGTCGGATTGAAGAGGTCTTCGGCCTCGGTGCCGAGCCCCCATTCCCTTCCCGTGAAGGTGTTCGGGCCGAAATGAGCGAACATATTCATCTCCATCTTCTGCCATTCGAGCTGGCGTGGCGTCGGGACTGGGCCATAAGGTGCCGGCGGCTGTGAAGTGCCTGTGCCGCAGGCTGAAAGAGCCATCGCAAGGGCGAGGGTGGCCGCTGTTTTCAGAGTCGTGTGTCTTGTCATCGCTTTATGTGGTTTCGGGGATAATGTCAGGTTACAGGAAAATCAGGGAAGAGGTCCGCTCCGGGTCGAAGATCTTGACCGCCGCGGCGCGCACGGCTTCGGCGGAGATGGCCTCGATGGCCTCCCGGTTCTGCCTGTCTGTGAATATGGTGCCGTAGGACACGAGGCTTTTCCCCATCGAGAGGCACTGCGTCTCCCCGTTGTCGGAACTGATGGCCAGCTGCCCCAGGAGCTGCTTCTTCGCGGCCTTCAGCTTAGCGGCTGAATATTCCTCCTCCTGCATCCGGGTCACCACCTTCTTCACCGCGTCGAGGCACTTCGTGAGGTTGGGCCTCTCGCAGCCTAGGCTGATCGTCATTATGCCGGCCTCGCTGTACTGTGAATATGCCGCCTCGACTCCGTACACCCAACCGTTCTTCTCCCGCAGAAGGCTGTTGAGCAGGGAGTTGGACGCCGGACCGCCGATGATGTTCGACAGCAGGATGGCCGCGAACCGTCCATCGGTGTCGTAGAGGGAGGGGGCGAAGTTGCCGATGATGGCGTTCACCTCGTGGTTGCGTTTCTCCACGATGCGGTTGAACGGCTCTCCCGCCTTGACGGGGGTCACCGTCCGCTCCCAGCCGGAGGCTGCTGCCGCATTATGGAAATATTTGGCTGACAGTTTGTTGACGCTTTCCGCCATCTTGTTCTCATCGATGTCGGCCACGATGGCCAGTGCCATGTTCCCGGGAAGGAAACGCTCCGAGGTGAACTCCTTGAGTTCCTTGCCGGTGATTTTCTTCACGCTCGCGACTGTGCCGAGAATCGAGCGGCCGAGAGGATGACCCTCGAAGAGAGCCTCCTCGAACTGGTCGTAGACATCGTCGGCGGGGGAGTCCTTGTAGGATTTGATCTCGTCGATGACCACGCCTTTCTCGATGGCGATCTCCTCTTCCGGGAAAGTCGGGCAGGTCGCGAGTTCGAGCAGCAGCGAGGCGGCCTTGCCGAGATCCTCCTTCAGCACCGTGGAATGGATCACGATCTCTTCCTTGGTCGTGTAGGCGTTCAGTTCGCCGCCGAGGCGGTCGAGGTAGCCGTTGATGACCCTGGAACTCTTGCTCTCCGTTCCTTTGAAGATGGTGTGTTCGGTGAAGTGGGCGATGCCGCTGTGGTGGCCGCCTTCGTCCCTGGTGCCGCATTTGATGGTCAGCGAGCAGTAGCCGACGGAATTGCCGCTCCGTTTGACCGCGTACCGCAGACCGCTGTCAGTCGTCCCCGTGAGCATTATCTGTACGATTTGATGGCCTTGAGGTCGCTGACAAGGAAGCCCTTGCCGTTCTTGGCTGTGATCTTGTGCTTCTTGAAGTAGTACAGTTCGTGGTCGTCCGCGCCGATGAGCATCTTGTAGCAGACCGAACCGTTGACAGGCTCGGAAGGAGCCACTATGTAGCTGACGACGGTCTGCACCGTGGCCTCGGAGAAGATCTCGTCGACCTTGTCCTCGTCGTCGGTGATGATGATGTCCTCGTCAAGAGATCTCTTCGTGGTCTCATCGACCTGCGGGGCGAGGTCCTCTTCCCAGAAGTAGATCCTCTTGACCTTCAGCTTCTTGGAGTCCTTGGCCCCGAGAGTGGCGTAGGCCTTCATCTCGGTCTCGGTCAGCCCGGCGGCGTGGTTCTGCATTATCTGGAGGAAGGCCGGAAGCAGGACGAACTCCCTTCCGGAAGGGTCTTCGGAAGACCGCAGAGGGAAACTGACGACCTCGTACATCTTGTCGATGGACTCGCTGGCTTCAGGGCCACCCTTGACAAGGGTGAGCAGGTCGATGCCCGGCTCGGACTCCCTGCGGAACTGGCCTTTGACGACCATCAGGAAGTAGAAGTTGCCGTCCGTCTTGAGCTTCTGGAACTCTTCGCCCGTGCAGAATTCGTAAGGGGACACCGTCCAGGTGGCGGCCACGCTCTCCTTGAGCGACTCGTCGATGAAGTCGTCTCCGCTCAGCACGACCTTGGTGGTCTTGGATGTGAAATCCTTGAGTTTCTCTTTCCTTGTGGTGATCTGCGCCTGGCCGAAGATGTCGGTGGCGAGAAGAAGGCCGGCGAGAAGGCCGGCGGCCAATGTTATGAAGTACCGTCTCATATGCTTTAAGATTTGATTTAGTTCAGACTTCTGAGGTCTTTCACACACAAAAGTACAAAATATTGCGTAAATTTGTGCGTTATGTCAGACTACATCGTATCAGCCAGAAAGTACCGCCCCGACTCGTTCGAGACTTTGATCGGTCAGGACAACATCGCCCAGACCCTCAAGAACTCGATAATCAGGGGCAAATTGGCGCACGCCTACCTGTTCTGCGGCCCCCGCGGAGTGGGGAAGACGACCACGGCGAGGATATTCGCCAAGGCCATCAACTGTTCCAATCCATCGGAGGACATGGAGCCTTGCGGCGAGTGCGAATCCTGCAGGTCGTTCCAGGAAGGACGGTCGTACTGCATCCACGAGCTTGACGCCGCCTCCAACAACGGAGTGGACGACATCAAGAACCTGATGGACCAGGTGCAGATCCCTCCGCAGGTCGGGAAGTACAGCGTGTACATCATCGATGAGGTGCATATGCTGTCGACGGCGGCGTTCAACGCCTTCCTCAAGACCCTTGAGGAACCGCCGGCGCACGCCATCTTCATCCTGGCCACCACCGAGAAGCACAAGATTCTCCCGACTATCCTGTCGAGGTGCCAGACCTACGATTTCAACAGGATCTCCGTGCCGGACATCGTCCACAACCTGCGGATGATAGCCGGGAAGGAGGGCGTGAGCATCGACGACGAGTCGCTCCACGTCATAGCCCGCAAGGCTGACGGGGCGATGCGCGACGCTCTCACCATCTTCGACCAGACGGTGGCGTTCTGCGGGTCTGATGTCAAGTACGCCGATGTGCTGAAGAACCTCAATGTGCTTGACTACGACTACAGCTTCAATCTTGTGGACTCCTTCTTGCAGGGAGACTACGGGACCGCTCTCCTGAAATTCGACGAGATCCTGTCGAAGGGTTTCAACGCGCTGCATTTCTGCGCCGCGCTCAGTTCGCATTTCAGGGACCTGATGGTCACGAAGAACGGCGGTCTGGACGCTCTGCTGGAACTGCCTGATTCACTGAAAGCAAGGTACACGGAGCAGGCTTCCAGATGCTCGCTCAAGTTCCTTTACGACGCACTTTCGGTCACGACGGCCTGCGAGGCCGGCTACAAGCAGGCGGTCAATCCGCGGCTTCACATCGAGTTCGCTCTGATGAGGCTCAGCTTCCTGATGAAGGCCCCTGCGGCCGCTGCCCCTGCGGTGGACGCCGCTCCGGCGGCGGGTCAGAATATTCAGAAACAGCAGCCTGCTCCTGCCGCGGCTCCATCCGCAGCCCCTGCGGCTTCCGCCCCGTCGGCCCCGGCCCCGAGGACGAGAAGGACTCCGGTGAAGAGCGGAGCGTCGCTGTCCCTGAACTCCATCATCGAGGACGGGGAGAAGAAGAAGGAGGTCAAGGCGGTCGTGAAGGAGGCCGAGGTCATTCCGGAGGACGAAGCGCTGCTCCGGGCCTGGAGAGAGATTCCGGAGGCATATTCATCGAAGCCGCGTCTCGCCAACACCTTGGGCAACGCCAAGGTTGAGGTCGCGATGAAGGACGGCTACAAGGAACTGACGTTCAAGGTCAGCAACGCCTCGCAGGAGAAATGGATCCGCGAGAACAGCCTGCTGGAACTTGAGGGTCTGGTCCGCAAGAAGGCGGGATCTTCTTTGGTCCGCCTCGAGGTCGGGGTGGTCCCGGTCGAGGACAAGGGAGTGCAGCCGTACACGGACCAGGAGAAGGCCACCGCCCTGATGGGCAGCAACGGCGAGGTGCAGAACCTCGTCAAGGACTTCGGACTTGAGACGAAATAGCCCTGCCAGCTTCTCCGGAAGCAGGACGGGCGCTCAGACAGAATTTAAAATTAAACAGAGATACAGATGAAACTTCACTGCGAGAACCTTGTCAAGAAGTACGGCATCAGAACTGTCGTGAAAGGGGTTTCGATGGAGATCAACCAGGGAGAGATCGTCGGCTTCCTCGGCCCTAACGGAGCCGGCAAGACCACGAGTTTCTACATGATCACAGGCCAGATCGTGCCGAACGGGGGTAGGGTGTTCCTCGATGACGAGGACATCACCGGACTTCCTATGTACAAGAGGGCCCAGAAAGGCATCGGCTACCTGCCGCAGGAGGCCTCCGTCTTCCGTAAGATGTCCGTCGAGGACAACATAATGTCCGTGATGGAAATGTCCGACATGACGAAGACCGAGAGACAGGAAAGGCTTGAGAATCTGATAGATGAGTTCAACCTGTCGAAGGTGCGCAAGAGCCTCGGGATCCAGCTTTCCGGAGGTGAGAGAAGGCGCTGCGAGATCGCCCGCGCCCTCGCGATCGACCCTAAGTTCATCCTTCTGGACGAACCGTTCGCCGGAGTCGACCCTATCGCCGTCGAGGACATCCAGTTCATCATCGCCAAACTCAAGTACAAGGACATCGGGGTCATCATCACCGACCACAATGTGGGTGAGACCCTTGCTATCACCGACCGCGCCTACCTGCTTTACGAGGGAACGATCCTCCAGCAGGGCACGCCGGAGTCTCTCGCCGCCGACGAGGATGTCCGTACCAAGTACCTCGGCTCGGGCTTCATCCTGAAAAAGTCTGTGTCGGTTGAGAGGGCGAAGGCTGAACACGCCGCTCTTGAAGCCGCCAAGGCTGCCGCGGCCGCCGCCTCTGACGCAGGCGGGTCCACCGTGGAAGGCGGTGAGGAGGCTTCGGACGAAGAGGCCGGAAATGAAAACGAAAATTAACAGATAACCAACATTGCGCCCGTCAGGATCAAGGATTCCGGCGGGCGGTAGAACGAAAAAAATGACACCGGAACAAAAGAAAAAATTCAACTATTGGCAGTGGCGCACCATCATCGGAGCGATGGTCACCTACTCGGTCTTTTATCTTGTAAGAAAGAATTTCTCGTTCGCCATCCCGGGCCTGACCGTGGAATATGGCATCACCAAAGCGACTTTCGGAGCGATCCTCGCCATAGCGAGCTTCGTCTATGGAGTCTCCAAACTGGTCAACGGCTTTCTGGCAGACCGTCTCAACGGCCGCTGGCATCTGGTCACGGGCCTGTCTGTCAGCGCGTTCGTGAATATTCTATTCGGAGCCGGCGCGATGATCTGCGCCTATTTCACCGGCTCAAGCTACGGCCCGAAGTTCATCCACTGGTTCGTGATCCTCTTCGCGGTGCTGTACGTGATCAACAATGTGTTCCAGGGCTGCGGCTTTCCTCCGTGCAACCGGTTGATCACCCACTGGGCGCCGCCTAGCGAGCTGGCGACCAAGATGTCGATCTGGAACACCTCCCATTCTGTCGGAGCTTTTCTTGTGGCCGTGCTTTGCGGCTACATCATGGGACATACGGGAACGGACATGAGCGCGGACCCGGAGATGAGGGCGCGCGTCGTTGAGAACACCGCCAACATCACGTCCTCGATGGATCCGGCGGCGGCCCAGGCATATGTCGAATCTTCGCTGCAGCACATCGGTTCCTGGCAGTGGGCCTTCTGGATTCCTGCGGCCATCGCCGTGCTCGGAGTCATATTCACAATCATCGTCCTGAGGGACACGCCTCGGTCAGTGGGTCTTCCTGAACTGGAAGGCACGAAGGTGGCTGAGAAGCACGATGCCGCCGAAAGGAAAGAGTTCAGGCAGTTCATTATCGACAAGGTGTTGAAGAACAAGGTTCTGTGGGTGCTGACCCTGTCGGATTTCTTTGTCTACATCGTGCGTATGGCTGTGCTTGACTGGGGGCCTTCCTTCCTGCAGGAAAGCCGCGGACTGTCGCCGGCGCTTTCGGCCTGGACGGTCGCCATCTTCGAGGCGTTCGGCGTCGTCGGAATGCTTGTGGCCGGAATAGCTTCCGACAAGCTCTTCCACAGCCGCGCGCAACGTACCTGCGCCCTGTGTATGGTAGGTGTGGTCGTCTTCCTGACAGTCTTCTGCCTGCTTCCTGCTTCGACCAATCCTGTCATCCTGATGCTTGTGCTGGCCTGCATAGGATTCTTCCTCTATGGGCCTCAGGCTCTGATCGGTGTTGTGGCCTCCAACCAGGTCACCCGCAGGGGGGCTTCTTCAGCCAACGGCATCATCGGTTTCGTGGCCTACCTCGCCCCTATTGTCTCGGGCTTTGTCTTCGGCCACATCGCCGACAATCCTAAGTTCGGCTGGGAGGGAGTCTTCAGGATCATGATCTTCGTCTCGATCCTCGGTCTGCTGACCCTCCTCTCCCTCTGGAACAAGAAATCCGACGGCTATTCAACAGAAGATTCTGAAAAATAAATGATTGGGCAGTACCCTTCGAACGAGAGATAAGG
>CAVJKE010000025.1:0-12388 GCA_963649695.1 bacterium | reverse complement strand
CGGTGAAGGTCTTGCCGTCCTTGCTGTAGTTGTAGAGGTACTGGCAGCTGTCGAATGACCAGCCGGCATAGTTGCCCTGCACCCAGACGTGCTGGTAGATGTCCTTGTCGAGGACTGTCATATCGTACGGAGTGAAGACGGCCGAAACGATGTTGGATGTCTGCAGAGAGGATGCGATGGCCGTACCCTTGTCGTTGGCGAGCCAGGAGCTGATCCTGAAATAAAGGGTGAATTCCTTGTCGGCCTCACCGCCGAGATTGAGGATGAGCGAGTTGATGTCTGACTGTTTCACGGTCACGGTGCCGTCGGAAGCGATGGTCGCGGAGAGCCTGGCGGCATCCGCGAGCGTCGGGTCGGCTCCGGCGAACAGTGCGTGGGTCATTCCTGCCGAAAGTTTGTAGTCAGGCAGGGTGAACTGGAAGGTGATAGGTTCTCCTTCAGTGGTCAGGACACCACCCGGGACCGAGGCGATGGCCGGAGCCGTAGCCTCATCCGGATTGAAGACGACGATGTCATCTTCCTTGGCGCAGGACGCGGCGAGCAAAGTGGCCGCGGCGAGAATGCCTATATACAATGTCTTTTTCATAATCTATTAATATCCAGGATTCTGTACAAGATTTCCATTAGCGTTCAAATCACCGGAGGTGATAGGATAGAGGTTGTAGTGGCTGTCCACGGCCTGACCGGCCTGGACACCGCCCTTGAACTCCCAGAGGTAATCAGCCGTGGTGAACATTCCGAAACGGATGAGGTCCTGACGGCGGAAGCCTTCCATATAGAGTTCGCGGCCGCGCTCGTCGATGATGTTCTCAAGCGACAGGGCGAGAGAGCCGACACCGGCCCTTGAACGGACAGCGTTGAGGTAGGCCTGACCCTTTGTCTTGTCGGCGGCTCCTCTGGCGGCGCACTCGGCGTACATCAGATAGGCGTCAGCGACACGGAAGACCGGCCAGTCGGTGTCCACGAAACCTGCCGCTGAAGCGGCTGAACCGTCGTGGTTGATGTTGAGGAACTTCATCGATTTCCAGCCGTTCGACCAACCGTCGGATTCACGGCGGATGGCGTCGATGTACTGGGAATATTCATCGCTCTTGTAGAAGGTGGCGCGCTGGTCGCCGTCCTCGAACTTGCTCGTGAAAGCTCCGGTCATTGAAAGACCGCCCCAGCCTGAAGAGATGCCGACTCCGTTGACTGAATCCATCGAACCGCCCGTGCAGGCGAAGATGATGAAGTTCGTGGCACCGTAGGAATGGATCTCGAGGCCATCCTGCTCGACCGCGAAGATGATCTCGTCACCGTTGTAGGTCGTGTTGGCAGTCCAGAGATGGTTGTCGGCGCAGAAAAGCTCACGCCAGGCACTGTAGACACCGGATGAGGCCGTGTGCAGCTTGTACTCGGCGATGATCTGGTCGCAGACCTCGGCCGCCTTGTCGTACATAGCCGTACCCTTCCAGATCTCGGCGTTGAGATAGAGTTTGGCCAGGATCATCTGGACCATACCCTTGTCGCAGCGGCCATATTCATTCTTCCCGGCTTCCGCAAGGTCATTGCCGTCAAGAAGAGCCTCGCACTCGGAGACCATCCAGTCGAAGAGGTCGGCGCGGCTGATCTGGTCAGGACCGGTGGATCCGACTGACATTTCCTCGGTGGCGAAAGGCACGTTGCCGAACATGTCGATGGCGTGGTAGTAGCTAAGAAGCCTCAGGGCGCGTGCCTCGGCGATGTAGGCGGCCTTGCGGGTGTAGCCGTCGATCGAGGTTTCGTTCGAACGGCGGATGAACTCGTTGCAAAGGCTGATCTGGAAATAGATTCTGTAGTACATCGAAAGCACGAACTCGTTGGAAGAGTTCCAGGTGAGGTTGTGGATGTCATAGAGGTTGCCGTCGTTCCAGCAGCAGACCGCCACATCCGTGGAGAGTTCTTCAAGGTTGAAGACGGCGCGGAAATACTGGCCGTAGCCGCCGTCCACGCCCTCTATGTCGGCGTCGCCGTCCTGTCCGTAGGACGAGGAGCAGGCAAGGCCCTGGTAGCATTTGGCGAGAAGCTGTGTGAAAGCGTCCTGGCTGTCGAGCACCTGCTCCGGCGGAACGGTGTTCGGATCGATAGGAGTCACGTCGAGGTCGCCGACGCAAGAGGTGGCCGCCCCGGTGAACATCAAGGCTGCGAGAGCCAAGGAGATGTATTTTGTCTTTTTCATACTTGAGTCGTGTTTTTAGAAGTTGAACTTGACACCAAGAATATAGGTACGAGGCCTCGGGTACATGTTGTTGTCGATTCCGGAGAAGATCTCAGGGTCGACACCGTTGTACTTAGTGAAGCAGGCGAGATTCTGCACGGTGGCGAAAACATTGAAATTCAAAGTCTTCATGTTGTCGAGACCGATGCTGAACGCGCGGCTGAGGGTGACATTGTCAATCTTCAGGAACGAAGCGTCCTCGATGTAGAGGTCCGAGAAATACTGGGCGTAAGTCTGGAAATTGTGAGCCTTGGCCGTGGAGTAACGGTTGCCGACGAAGTTGTTCGTCCAAAGGTCGGTGAGAAGGTCTCCGTTGGAGGAGATGTTGTTGTAGACATAGTTGCCGAGGCTGGAATGCGCGCTCATGGCGAGAGTCCACTTCTTGTAGGAGAGCTGGGTGTTGAAACCGAAGGTCCAGTCCGGAGCGGCCTTGTGGCAGCAGTACTTGTCGTTGTCGTCGATCTGGCCGTCGCCGTCGAGGTCGACATAAAGACCCTCGATAGGATTGCCGTCGGTGTCATAGACCTGCTTGTAGACGAAGAAGGAATTCGGGGCGTGGCCTGTCTGGTGCACCTGGATGGTGTTGCCGGTACCTCCGGAGATGCCTCCCGTGGTGATTCCGTAGTAGTCGGCACGCTCGTCGTCGGTGGTCAGCTTGGTGATCTTGGTCTCGTTGTAGGAAGCGTTGAAGCCTACGGTCCAGTTCCAGTCCTTGGTCTGAACAGGGACGACGTTCAGGTCGAACTCGATACCCTTGTTGGTGAGGTCGCCGATGTTGGCGTCAAGGTAGTTGGAAAGGTTGGCTCCGGCGGCCACAGGAGTGCGGTTGAGCAGGTCCTTGGTGTCACGCTTGTAGGCGTCGATGCTGGCGGTCAGGCGGTCATCGAAGAAACCGAGGTCGAGTCCCACGTTGTAGGTCGTGGTGGTCTCCCACTTGAGGTCGGCGTTGTAGCCCTTCGCCGTGATAGGCACGATGGTGCTTGTGCCGAACTTGTACATCGAAGAGTTGGTGTTGTAGACGTACGTGGCGAGGGTCGGATAGTTGCCGGACTGAAGGTCCTGCTGACCTGTCTGGCCCCAGCTCAGACGGAGTTTGAGAGCGGAGATCTTGCCGCAGTCAGCGATGAAATTCTCCTTGGCGAGATTGTAGCTGAGGGCTACGGACGGGAACAGACCCCACTTGTTGTTGGAGAAGCGGGAGGTTCCGTCGTTACGCAGAGTCGCCGTGAGGAGGAGACGGTCGTTGAAGCTGTAGTTCAGACGGCCGAAGAAGGACACGAGATAGTACTCCGTCTTGAAGGTGTACGGATCGCTGAGGTAGTAGTCGGCGTCGGTGACAGGAGTGTCGTCGGCTTTGTATTTCTCGTTGAAAGTCTCGTTGTAGAAGTGCTGCCAGGAGTAACCGGCCATAAGGTTGAGGTTATGCTTGCCGAAAGTCTTGTCGTACTGGGCATAGGCCTCGAGGGTGGCGTCACGCTTGGTCTGTGAATAGTTGGTGTGCGAACCTGAGCCGAGTTCGGCCGTGGTGTGAAGGCTCTGCTCGCTGTCCTTGGCGACATCGACCGTACCTTTCGACTTTGAATAGTCAAGACCGAGGTTCAGGTTGAGGCTGAGGTCCTCGAAGCCGTGCACCTTGTAGTTGAACTGTGCGTTGCCGATAAAACGCTTGGCGTTGGAGACATCGATCTTGTCGTACAGAAGGGCGACCGGGTTCTGTCCGGCCATAGTGTTCACGTTCTCCTTGAAGGTAGTGCCTTTGTCATAGTGCCACCACCAGTAGCCATGAGGGCCGTCAGCATCGTAGACCGGCTGTGTAGGGTCCATCCTGACAGCGGCTCCGATGGCGTCCTGGTTGGCGAAACGGGTGTCCATATTCATACCCTTTCCGTTCAAGTTGACGGTGAGATGCTCGTCGAAGAAGGTCGGGGCGAGGTTCACTGAGATGGTCTCGCGGTCAAGGTTGGAGGTCTTCAGAGTACCGTCCTGGCTGTGGTAGCCGAGGGACACGCGGTAAGGCATCGAGAAAGATCTGTTCTTCGAGGAGACGTTGCCGGAGAGGGCGATGTTCTCGTCGATGGTCTGGCCGAGACGGAAGATCTGCTTCTGCCAGTCAGTGTTCTCTTTTCCGAGGGCTGCGTAGGCGGCTCCGTCTGTGCCGATGTACCAGGCCATTATGTCACGCATCTCGTCACCGGTGAGGACATCGACATACTTCGTGTTCTGGCTGACGGAGGCTGTGAAGTCAGCGCTCACGTGCACACCCTTGGAGTATTTCGAGCCCTTCTTGGTTGTGATCATGATGACACCGTTGGAAGCGCGGCTACCGAAGATGGCGGTGGCTGAAGCGTCCTTGAGGACTGTGAAGCTCTCGATGTCGTTGGGGTTGATGGAAGACAACGCGTCCGAAACGCCGCTGATGGACACTTCGGAGATCGGCAGTCCGTCGATGACGACGAGAGGGTTGTTGTTGGCCTTGAGCGAGGAGCCGCCGCGGATTCTGATGGTGCTGGCTGAGCCAGGAGCGCCATCACCGGCGGTGACGACCACACCGGCCGACTTGCCCTGGAGCAGGTCGGAAGGCGATGTGACCATACCCTTGTTGAGCTGGTCGGCTTTCACCGTCGAGATCGAGCCGGTCATGTCGGTCTTCTTGACCGTACCGTAACCGATCACGACTACATCGTCCAGAAATTCAGCGTCGGTCGCGAGGACGACCTTGGCAGGGACGGCTGAGGCCTTGAATGATTGCGATGTGTAACCTATGCAGCTGATGACGATCGTGGCATCAGCGCTGGAGACATTGAGGACGTAGTCGCCGTCGACTCCCGTGGCCGTTCCCACCGAGGTGCCCTGTTCCATGACAGTGGCTCCGATGACCGGACCTGTCTCGTCGACCACAACTCCTTTCACCTGGTACCCGCTCTGAGCGGATACGGTCGTGCCGGCCAGGCAGAGAAGCAAGGCCGTCACAGCAGCTGTAATCCTTTTCATTTTAAAAGATTGAGTTAATGGAATATACATAATACTTTGTCTATGCTTTCTTTATTTCCTTCTTGTCCGCACGAGTCCGACGCTCAGCGAGCCGAGGATGAGCAGGACTCCAGCCACGACGAGCATCGAAGCCTGCGAGCCTCCGACAAGTCTCAGCACCGCTCCGCCGACGGCTGCGGCCACGATCTGAGGCAGACAGATCGTGCAGTTGAACAGGCCGAGGTAACTTCCGAGATGCTCTCCGTCAAGAGCGTTGGTCAGAAGGGTGAACGGAAGCGCGAGCATCGCAGCCCAGGCCGTGCCGATGAGGAAGAAGCCTGCGCAGGCGAGGTACTGGTCGTGGACAAAGGCCACCGAGATGAAACCTGCCGCCCCGATCAGGAGGCTGACCGAGTAGGCCGTCTTGACGGACTTGAACTTAGGAAGGACGATGGCCCAGAGGATCGAACCAACGGCCTGCACGGCGAACACCACTCCGACCCAGTTGCCGGCGGCCTGGTAGCCTGCGGAAGCCGTGTCGGTCGTTCCCCAGCAGTTGGCGGCGAGGGTGCCGTTGGTGTAGGTCCACATGTACATGAAGGCGGCCCAGCAGAAAAACTGAACGAGTCCCACCGTCCAGAAAGTCTTCGGAGCGTGGAACAGCAGTTTCAGAAGGTCAGGTTCATTTTCCGCCTCCTCCTTCTGACGCTGAGGGTCGATGTTGTGGAAGCGGGCATATTCATCAGGGTTCATCTCCTTGACATTCAAGAAGGTGTAGAGGACGCAGATGATGAGAAGCGCAGCGCCGCACCAGAAACTCCAGACCACGGACTGCGGAATCTGGCCCTTCGGAGCAGTGTTCGCGATTCCTATCCAGGTGAAGAAGATAGGGAAAAGGTAGCCCACGAGGCTTCCGGCGTTGCAAAGAAGCGACTGGATTGAATATGCCTGCGCTTTCTGCTCCTCGCCTACCATGTCCCCCACCATCATCTTGAACGGCTGCATCGCGACATTGATGGAAGTGTCAAGGAATATGAGGGAGAACAGTCCGAACCACATTGCTCCGTTGAGGCCGAGGATGAGCCTGGACGAGAAGTCAAGGCTGCCGGCGTTCGGGAGAAAGAGCATCACCAGCACCGAGATGACGGCTCCGAAAAGCAGATAAGGCTTCCTGCGGCCGAGCCGGCACCAGGTCCTGTCCGACCATTTCCCGATGAGAGGCTGGACGATCATCCCCATCAGCGGCGGAAGGATCCAGAAGAAACTGAGCTGGTGCGGGTCCGCTCCGAGAGTGGCGAAAATCCTGCTGATGTTCGCGCTCTGGAGGGCGTAGGCTATCTGCACGCCGAAAAACCCGAAACTCAGGTTCCACATCTCCCTGAAGGTAAGTTTGTTTTTCTCTTGCATTATCAAAGATGGTTACCTCTTTTAGTGTCAATTATATCGTAAATATAGCCAAAAGATTACATTTATTAATAACAATAAAGATGAACTGTTGAAAAACGGGGATGAATTGTAAGGTTTTATGGACCAACGGAAGATTATTTTTCTTAAATTGCAGTCACTAATGACCAGAAAAGCACGATGAGAACGTTCAGAACCTCCACTGTCATACACGGTTTCGCAGCCTTGCACGTCGCGGCCGCCGTGCTGTGCAGGCTGATGGGCGTCAACGACGAGCTGATCCTCACGACGCTCACGATCCTTCTGACCGTCATCCTCTGCCTGAGGTACCGGCAGAGCGTGGAGTTCTCGGCCACGGTCATCATCATCACCAACATCGCCGGCTACCTTCTCGGCAACGGCATCGCGGCCCTGGCCGGCACGCTGGTCGGCCATCCAGTCCTCTCCCCCGCCATCGCCACCTTCACGACCACTGAACTGATGGGCTGGGGACTCGTCCTCTTCATGAGACGGTTCGCGGTCAAAGAGAAAAAGTCCTCGGTGGAGTACCGGTGGCTGGCCTTCGCGATCACCGCCATCCTGCTCGCCAGGATAGTGATCTCGGCTTTCGGCTCGTCCCTTCTGGCCGGCGGATCCGTCCTCGGCTCGCTGTCGTCATTCTCAAGCGATTCGCTGACGCTGCTGCTGATGGTCTGTCTGACAGTGGTTTTCGTAGAGTACCAGAAGCGGCTCGGCAAGAACTGCGGCACGGCGGCGAGAGCGGCCACAATAGCGGCCTTTTTCCTTGCGTCCTCGGTTCTCTGCGCCCTGCTTGTCGGCTCAGGCCTGCCGTTCCATTTCAGAAGCCTCCCGTCCGCGAGAAAATTCCTTGAACTGCTCTTCATCGCCCTGATTATGGAAGCGCTGGTATATTCAGTGGTCTACCTTATTGAATATGCCCTCTCGGCGCGACGCAGCGCTGAAAGGGAGAAGGACCGCGCCGACCTCGCCAAGTACCAGTACCTCAACCTCAAGCAGCAGGTCAACCCGCATTTCCTCTTCAATTCTCTGAATATCCTGGACGCGCTTGTGCTTGACGGAAGCCGCGAGGAAGCGAGCGAATATATTCATAAACTGGCCGGCATCTACCGCTACATGCTCCGCAACGAGGAGGAAAGCATCGTCACCCTGCGCGATGAGATGACCTACGTAGGGATGTACCGCGACCTGCTGAAAGTGAGGTTCCCGGACGGGTTCGACGTAGAGGTGGACATTCCCGAGGCCGACCTTTCCAGGCACGTGGTGCCGTGTTCGGTGCAGCTCCTGATCGAGAACGCGACCAAGCACAACGCCATCGGAGGAGAGAAACCGCTGAAGATCAAGGTCTTCTCCGACGGCAGCATCCTGACCGTCACGAACAACCTTATTCCGAAAATCAACGAGGCCCCGTCAAGCGGGCTGGGTCTCAACTACATACGTCAACAGTACAAGGAACGTGCGGGACGGGGCATAGAGATCGCCCGGACCGACGGTTCCTACACCGTGAAACTTCCGCTGATTTAAGATTCCAGTCATGAAAGTTCTGATAATCGAAGATGAGATAATGGCCAGAAGGAGCCTCGAAAAGCTGCTCCAGATGAATTTTTCCGACATCGAGGTCGTCGGTGAGTGCGGCTCGGTCAAGGAAGCCGTCCAATGGCTTCAGGAGAAGCCGGACGGGGCCGATGTTGTGTTTATGGATGTCGAGCTTTCCGACGGTGAATGCTTCGAGATCTTCCGCCGTGTCGAGGTCAGGCCGCGGGTGGTGATGACCACTGCCTACGACAGTTACGCCATCAAGGCGTTCGAGGCCGGCTCCGTGGACTATCTTCTGAAGCCGATAGACCCTCCGGCTCTGCGGCGGGCCGTGGAAAGATGCCGGCAGGCCTCCGGCGGAAGCGATGCGGCGAAGATTCTCGGCTCTGTGGCTGCACAGAGACCGTCCCAGGCCTATAAGGAGCGTTTCCTTGTGCAGTTCAACGACCAGATCGTGCCTGTCAAAGCCGATGAGGTGGCCTATTTCTACTCCGAGGACAAGAACAACCACGTGGTGACGCTCTCCGGCTCGGTCTACATTATGGACAGCACGATGGACTCAATCGCCACCGAGCTTGATCCGGAAAGGTTCTTCCGCATCTCGAGAGGCTGCATCATCGCCAAGGATGTAGTCGGGAGCGTCACGAAGCTCATCGGCGGCCGTCTCCGCATCACTCCCAAGGTACAGCTCTCCCCGAATCTCGGGGCCGCCCCCGACCTCACCGTCAGCCGCTCCCGCGCCGACGAGTTCCTCTCCTGGCTGGAAAGATAGCCGGGACGCTATGGCGTAAAAGAAAAGCGGGAAAGCCTCATTGAGACTTTCCCGCCGACTTTCTGTCCGGCAAAGGATTACTCTGCAGGATGGATAGCTCCCATCGGGCAAGCGTCTGCGCAAGTGCCGCAGTCAACGCATGCATCTGGATCGATGGTGTAAACGTCACCTTCGTGGATAGCGCCCTGAGGGCACTCGCCTGCGCAAGTACCGCAAGCTACGCAATCAGTCTCTGAAATCTTGTAAGCCATAATGTTAAAAATAATAAATGTCTTCTGTAATGTCGATGCCACCATAAACAACAAGGAATTCCGCGGCATCGGCGGAAATCCGGATGCAAATATAGAAGATTTAACGAAATTTCAAAAATGCGGAAGCGTTTTGAACGATTCTTCTCTTGAACAGGACTTTGAACAGGACAGAGGCCTACTTCGCGGCCGCCTCCTCGGCCATAGCCTTGTTGTAGCACTCGCGGCAGAGCGGCTCGTAGGCGTCCTTCTCGCCGAGAACCACGAGTTCGGTGCTGTGCGAGAGTCTGTGCGAATGGTTCGCCAGGTTGCCGCAGCGCACGCAGATGGCGTGCACCTTCCTGACCTCCTCGGCCACGGCCATCAGGTAAGGCATAGGTCCGAACGGCTTGCCGCGATAGTCCGTGTCAAGTCCGGCGATGATCACCCTGACTCCGCGGTCGGCGAGAGTCTGGGCCACCTCGACGAGGGACATGTCGTAGAACTGAGCCTCGTCGATTCCTACGACCTGCACGTCAGGGCCGACCTTCAGCATCTCCTTCGGGTCTTTCACGCTGTGGCACGGGATCTTGTGGAAATCGTGGGAGACCACGTCGTCCTCTGAATATCTCGTGTCGATGGTAGGCTTGAATATCTCGATGCGGAGATTGGCGAACTTGGCCCTGCGGATCCTGCGGATCAGTTCCTCTGTCTTTCCGGAGAACATCGAGCCGCAGATAACCTCAATACATCCGTTATTTTTTATGTTTTCTGAAAACATTTCGTTAGATTTGTTGAAATAATCAATTATCCTTACAAAGATAGTGTTTTTTTATTATGGGAAACATCGATGACAGCAAACTTTCCTTCGCTCTGGAAAGAATCAACAACATAAAAAGGGAGCTTGAGGCTCTCGAGGACGAGATCAGAGGAATGATCTCCGGAAGCGTCGCCCCTCAGGAAGACGAGCCGGTCGAGATGATCGACGAGTCCCCTATCGACATCTCGATTCCGGGAATCGAGCCGGTGCCGGCCGCGGCGACGGCCGAGGTTTCTGTCGAGTCTCCTGCCGAAGAAGCCGCTGAGCCCGAGGCCGTTCCGGAAGCAGAGCCTGAACCTGCCATCGTTGAGGAGCCTGCAGCTGTTGAAGAGCCGGAGTCTCAGCAGGCAGTTTCAGACCTTCCTGACGACATCCCGGCAGAAATGACTTCGGAAACGGAGGAGGACCTGCCTTCAGAAGCGGCCGGCGAAATCCCGTCAGAGGATCTGCCCGCCACGGATATTCCTGCCACGGACCTGCCGTCAGATGACCTGCCGTTCGATGACGACCTCCCGGCCGATGATGTCTTCGGAGCGGCCGTCCCTGCCGCCGAAGAGCCGGAAGAGCCGAAACCTTCCAGAAAGAAAAAGGCTCTCATCGATGCGCAGAACGCCGGCGGAGCCGTGATGGATGTGATGGCCGAGAAGCAGGCCTGGAGGGTTGACCGCCCCGGCACGCAGGTCAAGAACATCATCAGCGCCATCTCCCTCAACGACAGGGTGCTGCTCATCAACGTCCTCTTCAGGGAGGACCCGATGCTCTTCCAGAACACCATCGCCGCGTTCAACGCGATGACTTCGCTCGACGAGGCCGTGGCCTATGTCCAGACCAATTTCCCGGAATGGAACATGAACTCCGAGCCGGTCTACAGGCTGATGATGGCCGTACGCCGCAAACTTATATAGTTCAATAAAATGCCTGGAATCCTCTACATAGTGCCGACCCCGGTGGGCAATCTGGAAGACATGACGTTCCGCGCCGTGAAGGTCCTCAAGGAGGTCGACCTGATCCTCGCCGAGGACACCCGCACAAGTTCGGTCCTTCTGCACCACTACGACATCAGCGGCAAGCTCAAATCGCACCACAAGTTCAACGAGCATCAGACCGTCGAACTCATCAAGGAGCGGATCCTCGCCGGAGAGAATGTGGCGCTGATCAGCGACGCCGGCACTCCGGGGATCTCCGACCCTGGCTTCCTGCTCGCGAGGACCTGCGCCTCCGAAGGGATCGAGGTGCAGACGCTTCCCGGAGCTACGGCCTGCATCCCGGCGATAGTCTCGTCGGGCCTGCCTTGCGACAGGTTCTGCTTCGAGGGCTTCCTGCCTGTCAAAAAAGGACGCCAGACCCTGCTCAAAACCCTTGCGGAGGAGCCCCGGACAATGGTCTTCTACGAATCTCCATACCGACTGGTGAAGACCCTGGAACAGTTCATTGAATATTTCGGGCCGGACCGCGGCTGCTCCGTGGCGAGGGAAATCTCGAAAATCCACGAGGAACACCGCCGGGGCACGCTTCAGGAAGTGGCAGGCTGGTTCAAGGAACACGAACCGAAGGGAGAGATTGTCATCGTCGTGGCCGGCGCTCCCGTGAAGAAGGCTAAAGAGAGGAGCGGCCCGCAGGACCAGGACCCTGATTGAAACGGAAAACCGGTCATCGGAACAGACCGGAATCAATAACTGCAAACTCAGACTTAAACTCAAAATGAAATGGAAAACTCAAAGAAAGACAAGGAGGCCGGAAGGCCTTCAGCATCGTTTGTCATCGGAGCCGTAGCCCTGCTCTTCCTGATTGTGGGCTACCAGGCGGCTCTTTTCATCCACAAAGCCTCGGTCACCCGGCTCATCGCCAACCACGACCACCCCGACACCGTCTTCATCAGCCAGAACCCGGACGGGGGCTATGAATATGCCGACGACGCTCCGGAAAGTACACGGACCACAAGTTCCGGCGGCGCTTCCAGGACTTCAGGGTCACACAACAGGACCGCCCGGTCACAGTACAAGGGAAACGGCCAGGGGCAGAGCGGACATATTCATAAGGAATCGGACCACTCCCCCGCCGCGGTCCGGATCAGGCGGCAGCACCAGGAAAGAAAGTACGAGTGCTTCAAGTTCGACCCCAACACCGCCAGCATCGACGACCTGATGCGTCTGGGCTTCACGCAGAAACAGGCCCAGTCCATCGACAACTACAGGCAGAAAGGCGGCAGGTTCAGGCGGAAAAGCGATTTCGCCAAGTCCTATGTGGTGGAGGATTCGGTCTTCCGCCGGCTGGAAAAGTACATCGACATCCCGAAGATAAAACTGAACTCGGCCGATTCGGCCACCTTCCTGACCCTTCCCGGCATCGGCAAGTTCTTCGCCGGGAAGATGGTCTCGTACCGGAAGGAACTGGGAGGATATTCC
>CAVJKE010000024.1:10066-12627 GCA_963649695.1 bacterium | reverse complement strand
CTCCGTCACTGCCGTGACGGGAAATAAGGTGTTTCGCACATGCGAAACTTAAATCTCTTACTTGTTAACAGAGGCCATCAACTCACGTATCTCACGCTTCGCATCCTTCCATCTAGGAACATCGATCTTCGTGCCGATGACCTCGACGACTTTCGCCGCAATTATCGAGCCTACTTCTCCGCACACCTTCAAAGGCATTCCGAGAGAGTGGGCGTAAAGGAAGCCGGCGGCATAGGTGTCGCCCGCCCCGGTGGCGTCGATGGTGTCCGCAGGCCAGGCTTCTATGAAATGATATTCATCGCCCTGCTTGACCATCGAGCCGTTCTTTCCGACCTTCACGATGGCGATCTCGCACTGGGCCGCGAGAGAGTCGAGCGCCTCCCTCGGCTCCATTTTCGTGAACGCCCTCGCCTCGCTCTCGTTGGCGAAGACGATGTCCACGTACCTGTCCACAAGGTTGTGGAAGAAGGCCTCGTTGGACTCGACCACATTGTAGGAAGCCATGTCGATGGAGATCTTGCAGCCGGCTTCCTTGGCCATCTGCACCGCCCGGCGGATAAGATCCTGGTTCTGCACGAGATAGCCCTCGATGTGGAAGTAGTCGTAGCCCTGGAAATACTCCGGCTTCAGGTCTTCCGGCACAAGTTCAAGAGCGGCTCCCATGTAGTCGGCGAAAGTCCTTTCTGCGTTCGCTCCCGTGATGAAGCACATAGCTCTTCCCGAGCCTTTAGTTCCGTTCAGAAGAGTCGTCTTGACTCCGTACTGCTCAAGGGCGCTCTTGTACAGATGGCCGAGTTCATCGTCGCCGATCTTGCCGATGAAGCTGGAAGGCATTCCGAAGATGGAGGTGCAGGTGATAGTGTTGGCCGCCGAACCTCCGGGAACGTACTTCACACCGAATTCTTTAAGTTTGGACCAGATCCGGTCGCCGGTCTCGAGGTCCACGTGCTGCATGCTGCCGGGAGGAAGGTGGTACTCCTTGAGCATCGAGTCATCCGGGAAGACGGCCAGAATGTCAGTCAGGGCATTCCCGATTCCTAAAATTGATTTTGTGGCGTTTCCTGTTTCCATCTTGTCAAATCTACTTTCAAATGTGCGGTCAAAACACAAAGTTAACGATTATTTGATTAAATTTGTAACCTATGTTCCGCTTTTGCGGAGTTTGTGTCAGAGACTCAATGAAAAACCAGTCCGGGAATATTCTCAAGTACGGCATTTCGATTTTGCTGGCCGCCGTCCTGCTCTGCTTCTCCTTCAGGGGCGTGAGTTGGCCGGATTTCGCCGCAGGTCTGAAAGCCTGCCGTTGGGAATATGTGATCCTGTCGATGCTTCTTGGCCTTATGGCATTTTGGTTCAGGGCCTTGCGCTGGAGAGAACTTCTCCTTCCAATCGATGGGAACACATCCCGGCTCACTTGTTTCAATGCGGTCAACATCAGTTACATCGTCAATCTTGTTCTGCCGAGAGTAGGGGAGTTTGTCCGCTGTGGCTACATCACTGCACATTCTGCCAGGGAATCATCGGAAAAGGACTCCCGCAGGCTGGCGTCCTACGACAAGGTGCTGGGCACCGCGGCTATGGAACGCTCCGCTGACCTGCTGGCGATGTTCCTGCTCCTTGCTGTGTTCCTTCTTTTCACTTGGAACAGGTTCGGCGGATTCTTCTCCGAAAAGATATTCAGTGCATTTGCAGGAGGTTTCAGCGCGGGAAAGGCTGCTGCGCTTTGTTGCTGCATCTTTGTCTGTGCCGCCCTCATTGTCTGCGCTGTTCTTTTCGCTGACAAATGGAAACTGCTTGGAAAGATCAGGGGTTTCTGCAAAGGCCTTGGTGAAGGATTCATCAGTTGTCTCAAGATGAAAGGTGCATGGCGGTTCTTCCTTCTCACGGCAGGGGTCTGGGCTTGCTACTGGATGATGAGCGCCTCGATTCTGTGGGCAGTCCAGGGAATGTCTCCGGATTCGGTAAGTCCTGAGATGGCCTCTACGGTCGCCGTTGTCGGTAACTTGAACCTGACCGACGCGCTCTTTCTTATGATAGCCGGAAGCTTGTCCTCGATAGTGCCCGTTCCCGGCGGCTTCGGAGCGTTCCATTTCATCGTCTCATCGGCCATGGCCTATGTCTATGGGATTCCGATGCAGTTCGGAATGATCTTCGCGACCTTGTCGCACGAGTCCCAGGCCGTGAACCAGGCGATCTGGGGAGCGGTCTCATTCATCAGTGAATCTGTGCGAAAAACGAATAATTGATAATCAACGATTTATGAAACTTGGAAATTTGTGTTTGATAACGGTAGGCCTTATGCTGGCGACATCCTTCACCGCTTCGGCCGGGAAGAAGCTTCCTGCCGAGGTGAAGACCACCAAAGAGGTCCTGAAGGACAAGATCATGGGCGGCTGGGTCGGCAAGACCGTCGGCTGCTCATACGGTGGACCGACCGAGTTCAAGTACGGCGTCTTTATGGATGACCGTATCGAGATTCCGTGGGACAACGGCAGAGTGGAATGGTGGTACGACAATGTTCCGGGCATCTACGACGACGTGTACATGGACCTCACTTTCGT
>CAVJKE010000024.1:0-9353 GCA_963649695.1 bacterium | reverse complement strand
TGAAGGTTGTCCTTGACAGACCTTTCGTCTACACCGACATCTCCATCAACAAGGCTACTGAATATTCCCTCTCACAGGCTCTCCAGGTTGTTGAGAAGAACGGCGGTTCAGTCGACGGCGACAATGTCACCATCAAGGTGCAGAAGCCTGAGGCCGTCCGCTACGAGAAGGCTTTTGCAGGCCACTATCCTAAGTGCCGTGTCGAGGTAAAGCAGACCGTCACCAAGATCGACAAGATCGAGTTCGAGGGCAAGGGCATCGTCGTGAAGTACCATAACTTCAAGGGCGCCGGCTACGATGACACCACCGGTTACAAGAGCGAGATCGAGATCTACCTTGACGGAGAGCTCTCAGCAGTCGCCAAGAACCCTGTCAAGGGCAACGGCGGTGCGGCCGACCTCTACTGGAAGTACGATCTTCCTGAAGGCAAGCACACTCTGACGTTCAAGTTCCTCAACAAGCAGGACAACATGAACATCGTGATCGACAACTATCTTGTCTACTCAGGAACTCCGAAGACTCTCAAGCACGAAGACTAGTTTTCAATGAAGATATTCAAGTACATAGCTGCCGTCGCCATGGGGCTGGCCTCATTGGCGGCGGTTTCTTCCGACCTCACGGCGAAGACCTCGTCCAAGGACCTGTACAAACAGTTCCAGAATCCTGACAGCCGCTACCGCCCGTTCGTACGCTGGTGGTGGAACGGCGACAGGGTCGAGGCCGAGGAACTTGTCCGCGAGCTTCACATAATGAAGGCCGCCGGCATCGGCGGAGTCGAGATCAACCCGATCTCCTTCCCTTACGGGGCTGACGCCAAGGACACCAAGGCCCTCAAGTGGCTCAGCGACGAGTGGATCGACATGCTCAAGGTCGTCTTTGACGAGGCCGAGCGCATCGGTATGACCTGCGACCTCATCATAGGTTCGGGCTGGCCGTTCGGTGCGGAGACCCTCCCTCGTGAGGAGAGGGCGTCCGTGATGCTGACCTATGCCCAGAAGGTGACTGGCGGAGAGAGGTTCGAGATGTCCAAATTCAACATATTCAAGAACATCGATCCCGGCGTGACGAAGGTGAACACCTCCCGCACTCCGGAACTGGTGTCCGTCTTCCTCGCTCCCGATCCGGTCAACGACCTCAGCGAGACGATCGACCTTTCGGGCAACATCAAGGATGATGTGATCACCGTCGATGTTCCAAAGGGGAACTGGCAGCTTTACGCCCTCGTCAAGTACGAGTCTTTCGCCTGCGTGATCAACGGTGCTCCGGGCGCGGCCGGTTCGATTCTGAACCATATGGACGCTACCGCCGTGCGCCACTATCTCGACAACATGGCCGACACGATCGAAGGTAAGATCGGTCCGTTGTCAAACCATCTGCGCGCCTTCTTCGTGGACAGTATGGAGCTTGAAGGCTGCAACTGGACCAGCGATTTCGCAGAGGAGTTCAAGGCCCGCAGGGGCTACGACCTGATGCCGTGGCTGCCGTTCACGATGTTCGAGGTCGGCAGACTCGGCGATGTGAAGAATTTTGAATATGGCTCCAAGAAGGGCGCTAAGTTCCAGGAGGAGGTCAACAGGGTCCGCTTCGATTTTGAACTGACCAAGGCCGAACTGCTGCACGAACGCTACACCCAGACCTTCCTTTCCTGGTGCAAGGAGAAAGGCGTGAAATCCCGCGCCCAAGCCTATGGAAGAGGTTTCTTCCCTGAGGAATCCTCCCTCGGCTACGACATCCCGGAAGGTGAGTCCTGGACCACCAACTGGCTGAAGCACAGAATCGGCGAGGAGATGGGCGATGAGGACTACCGCAGAGGCCGCGGCTACACGATGATCAACAAGTACGTCTCTTCGGCCGCCCATCTGACCGGCAAGCGCGTCGTCAGCGCCGAGGAGATGACCAACACCTACAAGGTCTTCACTACCACTCTGGAGTTCCTGAAGGTGGGTTCTGACATGAGCGCGATCTCCGGAACGACGCATTCTGTCTGGCACGGATTCAACTACTCCCCGCTCAAGGCGGACTTCCCGGGCTGGGTGCAGTACGGCACCTTCCACAACGAGAGGAACACCTGGTGGCCTTACGTGAACAACCTCAACGACTACCGCGCGAGGATCGCCAGCCAGCTGCAGAACGCCGACATGTACACCGACATCGCCATCCTGCCTGCCAACTACGACATGTGGGGCGAGATGGGCGTGCAGACGGAACCGTTCCCGGTGAAACTCAACGTGCCTTACACCTCCCTCATCTGGGAAGCCATCCACAAGAACGGCGGCGGAGCGGACTATGTCAGCGAGATCATCCTCTCCGACGCGGTCATCCGTGACGGCAAGATCTGCTACGGGCCTAAGGAATATTCCGACCTGTTCCTCGTCGAGGTGACAAGCACGACTCCTGAGACACTTGCTAAACTTGAGGAGTTCGTCAAGGGTGGCGGCAGGGTCTTCTGCATCGGCAAATACCCTGAGAAGTCGCTGGGACTCAAGGATTACGAGGCCCGTGACAAGGCCATCGCCTCCGCCGTGGAGCGTCTGAAGCAGTACCCTGACAACTTCATCCTGCTGGAGAAACCGTCTGACGGAAAGTACCTTGAATGGTACAAAGACGTGATGGAGAAGTACAACCTTCCTCACACCCTTACCATCTCGGATCCGGACAGATTCCTTCTTCAGAACCAGTACATCACCGATGACGGCAGCGATGTGTTCCTCTTTATGAACGCCCATATGAGCGAGGCGAAAGAGACCGACATCGTTTTCCCTAAGTCAGTGACCGCCGGCCATCACGCCTGGCTTTACGACCCTGCCACCGGCAAGCGTTACACGCTCCCTGTCGACAAGACCGGCAAGATGCATTTCCGTTTCGGCCCGTCGGAGACCTATCTCTTCGTGTTCAACAAGATGGGCGGCAGCGCCCCTGTCTGGAGCAGGCTTCCGCTTTCCGGCGACAATGCCGTCAAGGTTGAGGGTTCTTGGGATGTCAAGATGCACCACAGCTACCCTGACACCACCTGGACGGCCAGCCTTGACAGCCTTGTTGACTTCAAGGAGATGAAGGACACCGCCTACAAGAACTTTATGGGCGATGTGACCTACACCAAGGCCGTGACCCTTTCCGGCAAGCTTCCGAAGTACCTCAATCTCGGCAAGGTGGCTGACATCTGCGAGGTGAGCGTCAACGGCAAACCTCTCGGAGTCAAGTGGTTCGGCGAGCGTGTCTACGATGTCGCCGGCGCTCTGAAGCAGGGCGACAACACCATCGAGGTCAAAGTCACGACTCTTATGGGCAACTACATCCAGACCTTGAAGGACAGCAAGGTGGCGCAGCGTTACATCCTCAAGCGCAACCAGCCTTATGTCTCGGCCGGTCTGATAGGACCTGTACAATTATATTAACAAAACATCCCGGCCCCTTCCTCAGGGGCCGGAATCAAGTTTAAGATCATGAAAAAATTCTTGAAATATTCATTGGCCATTCTGCTTCTGGCGGGTTCGGCCCAGGCGCTCGGCGCGACTGATTTCTTCGCCCGCGATTTCGGAGCGAAGGCAGACGGCGTGACCACCAACACCGCAAGCATCCAGGCGGCCATCGATTTCGCTGCCTCGAAGGGCGGCGGCCGTGTCATCCTTGACAACGGCGACTATGTCTCCGGTTCGCTCTATCTCAAAAACGGAGTGACTCTCCACATCGAGAAGGGCTCCGCTCTTCTTGGTTCGCTCAATCCTTACGACTATGTCCGTGACGCGGATGCGAGGTGGACAGCCCTTGTGTTCGGCGTGATGCAGGAGAATGTCGGCATCACCGGCGAGGGAACGATCGACGGACGAGGCTTCGCCATCGCGACCCGCTTCGTGGATTTCGTGCATATGGGACTCATCGAGGACAAGCTCGGCAACGACCGTATCAATGAGGCCATCCGTCCTGAGAACCTGCATTTCTACAAGTGCAACAACGTGACCATCAAGGGTATAACCCTTAAAGATCCGGGCAGCTGGAACCAGCAGTACGACAAATGCCGCAACCTTCTGGTCGAGGACATCACCGTTGATGCGAAGTGCTACTGGAACAACGACGGTATCGATGTGGTCGACTGCAGCGACGTTGTTATCCGCGACTGCTACATCGACGCGGCCGACGATGCCTACTGCTTCAAGAGCCACAGCACCGACGGAGTGAGCGAGAACGTGCTGGTCGAGAACTGCATCGGACGAAGCAGCGCCAATGGAGTCAAGTTCGGCACCTACACCCGCGGCAAGTTCAAGCACTTCAGATTCAAGAATATAACAATCTTCGACACCTACCGCAGCGGTTTCACCATCGCTTCTGTTGACGGAGCTGCCATCGAGGATGTGGAGATCGACAGCCTCTGCTGCATCAACACCGGCAACCCGATCTTCCTGCGTACCGGCACAAGGAACACCAATGACAAGCTTACTCCTTGCCTGAAGGATGTGGTGATCAAGAATATGTACGCCGAGGTTCCGCTTGGCAAACCGGATGCAGGCTACACCTACGAAGGCCCGGTCGAGGACCTCCCTCGCAACACCTGCCCGAGCATCATCGCCGGCCTTCCGAACCTGCGCATCGAGAACGTGCGTCTGGAGAACGTGGAGATCGTCTACCCTGGCGAGGCCGACCCTGAATATGCCTACGCTGGCTCCTCCAAGGAGGAACTGGCCGCCATCGAGGAGCAGGAGACCCGTTACCCTGAATATTCCAACTGGAAGGAACTCCCGGCCTGGGGCTTCTACATCCGCCACGCCGACGGTATCGTCTTTGACAACGTCAAGATCACCGTCGCCGGCAAGGACTACCGTCCTGCCATCGTGACCGACGACGTCAACGGCCTCCGTCTGAAGAACGTCCAGATCGAGGACAAGAATGCCGAGAAGGGCAAGAAGGAGATCATCACCAAGGACACCAAAAACATCAAGAAGAAATGAGAAAGTTATTTATACTGGCGGCTTTGACGCTGCTTTCAATGCCTGTCTTCGCACAGACCGCGGCCAAGGTCGAGACCAAGGCTCCTGTCTACAAGGCGTCCAGGTTCAACATCAAGAGCGACGGCATCCACGACAACACGACCAGCATCCAGGGTGCGATCGACTTCATCGCCAGCAAGGGCGGCGGCACGCTTGAGTTCAGCGTAGGCCGTTACATCACCGGCTCCGTGCAGCTGAAGTCCGGGGTCGACATCCAGCTCCGCGAGGGCGCCGTGATCGTCGGCTCCACCAACATCTACTCCTACAAGGGCTGCAAGGGAATATTCTGCGGCGAGGGTGTCGAGAACGTCACGATCTACGGCAAGGGTGTGATCGACGGCTGCGGCCCGGCCCTTCTCGAGAACATCGCCGAGCAGGTCCGTCTCAAGCATATTCCTTCCGACACGGCTGCTCCGACCCTCGTCTATCTGAAGGACTGCAAGAACGTGCAGCTCAAGGACTTCATCCTGCGCTACCCTGCCACTAAGGACAACCTCTACATCATCGAGGGCGGCTCCGTCACGGTCGACGGCTGCTACACCGACACGAAGTAAGGCCGGTCACTGCGGCCAGCCGACAACGGCGGTGGTCGTGGCAGATAACTGCCTGATAATGTTATGAATAAGCGAAGGTCTGGTACGGATTTCCGTACCAGACCTTCGCTCTTTTCGTTGATGCTCAGCTAGTTGCCCGCCACGACAATCTTGGCGGTGGCGGGGCGGAGGCCCTTGGCGGTCACCTTGACGGTGATCTCGCCGGGAGCCGCGGCGCTCTGGACGATGGCTGTGAGCTGGCCGCTGAACAGATGCATATGCGGCAGATGGAACAGTTCCAGGCTCGTAGGGTCACCGTTGGCGATGGCCCTGAACGAACCGGCCCCATCTACGGTCACCTTCACCTCGCGGCTGTCGCACGGCACAGGGTTGCCGGCTTTGTCGACGACACTCACATTGACGTAGCACAGATCTTCTCCGTCAGCCTTGAGGGCGTCTGAATATGGAGTCAGTTTCAGCGCCCAGGCCTTTCCGGCGGTGCGGACGGTCTCTTCGGCGGCGACGCTGCCGTCATCTGAATATGCCACCACACGGATTTCGCCAGGTTCATAGACGACATCCGGCCAGATCAGGCGGAAACGCCTTACGAGTTCGCTGTCGGAAGCGATAGGCTGAGGATGCGTCGGATCGGCGGAGACTCCCGAAGGCGCGGCTTTCTCGGCGAATCCCTGGCTCACTCCGTTGACGAACAGTTCGGCCTTGTCGAATGACGCGTAGGCCACTACAGGAATATTCTCGCCCTCGTGTCCCGGCCAGGTCCAGTGAGGAAGCAGGTGCAATGTCGGCACATCCTTGCGCCACAGACTGCGGTAAAGCCAGTAGCGGTCCTTTGGAATCGAGGCCATATCGATGATTCCGAACACGGAGGAATGGTTGGGCCAGGCGTCGGTGTCGTAAGGAGACGGCTCGCCGAGATAGTCGAAACCGGTCCAGACGAACTGTCCTGGCATCCACGGATAGTCCTCGTCTGCGGCGAAGTCCACGTCAGGAATGTTGGACCAGTAGCAGGTCTCCACATCGTAGGACGAAGACTGGTGGTCGGCGTGCAGCTTGCTCGCTCCGATCAGCGTGTCGAATCCCTTGGTACCGGCCTCGGATGGCAGATGGTAAACTCCTCTGGAACTGACCGTCGACGCGGTCTCGCTGCCCAGTATGATGTTCTGCGGAAGCTTGCCGTAGGCCTCGACGTAGCGGCGAGGCTTGTAGTTGAATCCCGGGATGTCGACCTGCGCCCCGAATCCGTTGTTCACCACGGCGTCGAACTGGTCCATTCCGCAGGTCACAGGCCTGGTTGGATCCTCCCTGTGGCAGATCGACTGAAGCCAGGCCGCGGTCTTGTAACCGCCCGGAGTCCACTGCGTTGGCACTTCGTTGCCGATGCTCCACATAATGATGGAAGGACTGTTGCGGAAATGCCTCACAAGATTGACGACATCCTTCTCGGCCCAGTCGCCGAAGAACCTGTGGTAGCCGTTGTCGCACTTGGCCACGTCCCACTCGTCGAAGGTCTCGGCCATCAGCATTATGCCCATCTCGTCGCAGAGTTCCACAAGTTCCTCGGCCGGCATGTTGTGCGAAGTTCTGATGGCGTCGCAGCCCATCTCTTTCAGCATCTCGATCTGGTGGCGCAGGGCCGACCTGTTCACGGCCGCTCCCAAAGGACCGAGGTCGTGGTGCTGGCAGACTCCGCGGATGACGCGCCTCTGCCCGTTGAGGAAGAAACCCTTGTCGGCCACGAACTCAATCGTGCGGACTCCGAAGCGGGTCGACACGCTGTCGACGACCGTTCCATCCTTCAGAATCTTGGTCACGGCGGTGTAGAGCGCAGGAGTCTCAGGCGACCAGAGGGCCGGACGCTCCAACGTGATGTTCTGCTTTGCCGCCTCGCCGTGGCAGATGGACCGCAGGTCGGTGCGGCCGGCGACGGCCTCGCCTTTTTCATTGAATATGCGGGTTTCGATCCCGAAAGTCTCTCCTTCCTCCGCTCCGGCGACCTCCGTGCTGACGCTTACGCTGGCATATTCATTCTCCACGTGAGGGGTCGTGATGGACACTCCCCAGACGGGAATATGCACGGTAGCGGTCTCAATCAGTCTCACTTTGCGGTACAGGCCCGCTCCCGGGTACCATCTCGATGAGAACGGTCGGTTCTCCAGCAGTACGGCCACCTCGTTGACCCCGTCACGCAGAGCCGAGGTGACATCGCAGTGGAATGCGTTGTAGCCGTAAGGCCATTCGGTGACCTTCTCTCCGTTGACAAAGACCTGGGCCTCGCTCATCGCTCCGTCGAAGAGCAGCTCGAAACGCCTTCCGTCCCGCTTGCTGACATCTATGGTGGTGCGGTAGCAGCCTTTGCCCATGTAAGGCAGTCCTCCCGTGCGACCGGTCTTCTCGGTCGGCACGGTCTCGCCGTTCTGTATCACGGCCACGGTCTGCAGGTCGTTGGCCTTGTCGAATGGCCCGTAGATGGCCCAGTCGTGAGGGATGCGGACATTCTCCCAGCCGTCTGTGGCGTTCATTTCGTGGTCTTTGCGGAACTCCCAGTCTTTCAGGAGTCTTTCGCTTCTCGGCTGCGCCGCCAGACTGAAAGCAGCCAGCAGGACGATTAGCGCTGCGAATATTTTTTTTCTCATAAAAGTCGATTCAGGATATTAATAAATGGCGGCCGCAGTCTCGGAAGACCGGAGGAGCCGCCATCGTCATCATTCACCGAAAGGGTCGAGGGCGGCGGTAGGCTTGCCGTCGGCGAAGGCTCCAAGTCCGTAGCCGCCGTTGTAACCGGCAGGGGCTTCAGGCTCCCAGTAGAAGATGCCGTCGCAGCGGCCCGTCGCCTTGGCGTTGGCCATCAGGTAGGTGAGCATCTCCTTGGCCGTCTGAGGATCGTCCCACGGCATTCCGACCTCGCAGATGATCACGTCGCGGCCGTAGGTCTGGTAGCATTTCTTGATGTTCTCTATGCAGGCCTTGGTCGCCGACTCCCAGTCGGAGGACGGGTAGAGCGACATTCCGATGAGGTCGTACTTGCCGTTGTATTTCTCCAGGATTCCGAAGATGCGGTTGTAGTAGTTGATGGAGTTGCCGTTGTCAAGATGGACTACCACCTTGGCGTCAGGATAGACCGACTTGACGGCATCGTAGCCGGCGTTGGTCAGGTCCGTGTAGTTCTGAGGGTATTTCGTCGCGCGGCCGAGTTCCCAGAGCATTCCGTCCCTGGTCTCGTTGCCGACCTGCACCCACTCGACATCCACTCCGGCAGCCTTCAGCGCTCCCAGCACATCCTTCGTGTGTTCTGAGACGGCGTTCTTCAATTCGCTGATTCCGAAGCTGCTCCAGGCCGCCGGAAGGGTCTGGTTGCCCGGGTCGGCCCAGGTGTCGCTGTAGTGGAAATCAATCATTATCCTCATTCCGAGTTTCTGGGCGCGCAGAGCCTTGGCGACCACGTCACCCTTGCCGTTCCAGCCCTCTTCAGGGTTCACCCAGACGCGCAGACGGATCGAGTTCATCCCGATCTGCTTCATCAGAGCGGTGCATTCAGTCTCCTCGCCGGCGGCGTTGTAGAACTTGACGCCTTCGTTCTCCATCTTGGTCACCCAGCTGATGTCCGCCCCCTTCGCGAAGGCGGTGCGGTCAATCTCTTCAGGCTCGGTGCTTTCCGGAACGGTGTACTCCGGATTCACTTCCTCGCATCCTGCGGCGAGCGCGAGAGCCGCAGCCATCATTGTCGTGAAAAACATTCTCTTCATCTTTATCAATGAATATAATGAATTTAAGTTTCGCATGTGCGAAACACCTTGTTTCCCGTCACTTATGTGACGGA
>CAVJKE010000023.1:0-13193 GCA_963649695.1 bacterium | reverse complement strand
GGACTGCATTAAAGGCCCCAAAGTCGGAGTGTGGGAAATCCGTCCCATTCCTTTCACTTCTCCGAACAGTACCAGAGTGGCCCGCTTCCCGAAACTCCAGCCGCACGCCGTTCTTCCTGAGTATGAATACAGCGTGTGGATGGATGCGAACATCCTGATCAGGGGTGAGGAGTTTTACGAAAAGGTCAATGCGAAAATAGCCGAAGGGGCGAAGATGGCTTTTGTACCCCATCCGTCCAGGGATTGCGTCTATGAGGAGATTGCCAGGTGTTACAGGGATGTGAGGATCAGTTTCCGCGATGCGGTAAAACAGAGGCGTCATCTTCTCGCGATGGGATATCCGGAGCATTGGGGACTGATGGAAAACAATCTGATTCTACGCCGTCACAACGATCCTGATGTCATCAGAATTTCGGATGCCTGGTGGGAGGAGTTTCAGAACTACACGGCACGCGACCAGCTGAGCCAGATGCCTGTATGCTGGAAGGATGGCATAAGGCCGGATTTGCTCCTTGGCGAGGGAAACAATGCCCGGAATGTGCCATATCTGGAAGTAGTGCGGCACAGCGTCAGGCAGCAGTCCGACTTCCAGGGCCTTCGCCGACTACCGAAAAAAGTGCAGTGGACTTTCCGCAGGATTGTAGCCCGGCTATTTCTGTAAAACCGGTCCAGAATGATTCACAAGGGTGATTTCCCACAAAGAGACTACCCAAAGCCGCTTTATTCAGCCTCGGTCAGGAATGCGCCGGGGGCTTTGGAGACGCTCCTCATCTTCCTGATTTCCCCCATCCGCCCAAAGAGCGAAGGAATAAACCTCAGTGGAACAAGTGAAAGATTTTTTACAGCCATCCCGGCAAGTTCAAAAGGAGCGAGCGCGGCTCTCAACGCAAAAGGTCTCAGCGGGGAAGAAAGTCTCACCACCACCGCGATACATTTGAGCCTCATCCGCTTATCCTTAGGAGTCTGCCGGGTTGAGCGGTCGTGGGTCGCCCTTGCAGCAGTGACGACCGCGCACCTAAGACCGGAATAGTGAAGTCTGTCGATGTAGTTGTCATCCTCGCCGTACTGCTTGAAGGCAGGAGAAAACCCGCCAACTCTGCGGACGACATCCACAGGGATGAGCCAGTGGGCAGCCATGACGAATGGCACCTCAGCCACAGACTGCCCGTCCAGAAGATACTTCCCGCATTTTCTCTCGAACTGCCGGTCCATCCGCCCGCTGGCATCGTTCTGGACAGGACTCAGAATCCCGTAGCCCGGCCGGGCGGCCTCAATAAGCAGACGGATAGTGTCTTTCTCCACCCAGGCATCCTGATTCAGCAGATAAACATAGTCATAGCCCCGCTCGAGCGCAAGGCGAAGGCCGATGTTGTTAGCCGCCCCGAAGCCGGGGTTGTCGTCCCTGAAAACCATCTCGACCTCAGGAAAATTCTCTCTCACCCACTCTCTTGTGCCGTCAGCGGAGCCGTTGTCAACAACCAGGACATCGGGCCGCGGGCAACTGTCCCGAAGGCTTCCCAGGCAGCTTTCCAACCACTTCATCCCATTGAAAGTCACGACTATAGCCAAAACTTTTTCCATAGGATCAAAGGGATTTATAGAATCTTATGAATATCTCCTTCGGGGTGCGGCGGGTGAATATGCTGCGGGTTATGTTGCGGAAAGTACTCAGTTTCATCCTGTTGGACTCGCTTGAATCCAGACGGAAGCGAACAGCCGCCTTGACTCTCTTGCCCATCTCGGCGCTCCAGACGCAAAGGGCTAGAAGGAAATATTCCAGGCATGACCCGCCGCTGAAGAATATGAGCGAACCCCTTACGGCAGAAGGTCTTACGGCAGGAGAAAGCCTGCTCGCAGTGGTTCTCCATTTATGTACGACCGCCGCTTCAGCGTCCACCCAGACGGTGTACCCCTTCTTTCGGGCGAGGGTCGAAAGGGCGATGTCCTCCGGAGTGAAATAGTAGGTTTCGTCGAACCAGCCAAATTTTCTGAATATGTCGGTCCGTATCAGGAAAGCGGCTCCGCTGATGTTTGAAGTGGAATAGACCTCGTCAAAAACGGGCTTTTTCCCGGTCCTGTCATCGATAGGCTCCTTGTGGAGATGCCACTGCTGAAGAGCGTAATAGCGGGCGGGATAGGGCGGGCGGCCGCAAAGCTGGAGCGTGCCGTCGGCGTTGTCAAGCCTCGGAGCGACGATAGCCGCGTTCTCGGGCAATTTCTCAAAGTCAGCCACAAGTTTCCCTATCGTATCTCCGTGAATCTCAGTGTCGTCATTGAGGATGAAGCAGAACTCTCCTCTGACCTGCCGCAGGGCGAGATTGTTGTTCTCGGAAAATCCCCTGAGATCCTTGCTTTCAATGAATCTGACCCACGGAAAATCGGACTTGGCCTTCCGCAGGTTCTCTTCCGCGAACATATAGGCCACAACCAAGGTCTCGAACGGGATTTTGGTGTGCGCACGGAGGCTTTCAAGGCAGGGATAGAGATTGTCCAGCCTGTTCATGCAGACAATAACCACGCTTACCTCCGGGTTCTCCGCCCTGCTGAATTCCGTGGCGGAATCTGTCCCTATCTCCATTGCCGTTTCCGTATTCATATTCGTTAAAAACTTCTTTCCGCCTCAAAAAGGCGGTCAAAGATAAGAAAATATATTGGAATAGTGTCGTTTGGTCGGATATTGTAACCTCAAAGGAACTTTTCCGCCATAATTTGGAACATTGGCCTTTTATTTGGTATCTTCGCGGTGGCCCGGACGTGAAGCCGGGCCGCGATAAAGACTTGAAAATTGTTATAATTAACTTTAAGTTATTATGAAAAAAGTATTTACAACCATCCTTGCAGCATCTATGATGCTCATCGGTGCGAATGCGTTCGCACAGACCTCGATCGGCGTAGGCTTTGTCAATTCAACTGACAACTACAAAACAGGAAGCACAAAGAACAACACAAATCTTAACGGTTTCTATGTAGGTGCCGCCTACAACGTTCCTCTCGCAGGAAATCTGTCAGTAGCCCCTGGTATCTACTACACCCTTGTGACAAAGAGCGATGCGAACAGCTATGCCGGAATCGCTTCGACAAAATGCGATGTTCAGGAGCACTACATCTCCGTTCCTGTTATGTTCAACTACACCCTGTTCTCATTGTCTGACGGAATTTCCGCCAAACTTTACGCAGGTCCTACCTTCGCCTACGGCATCGCCTCGAAAGACAAGATCAGCGGCAGCATAGCTGGCATCTCAGGTGACACCACCATCGACAACTACGACGAGGACTACAACTACAACCGTTTTGACGTGATGCTTGGCGGCGGTCTCGCTGTTGATTTCTACGACCTGGTCCGCTTCAATGTCGGCTATGACTACGGTCTTCTCAACCGTTACACCGGAGACGCTGACATCACCCGTCACAGAAGCCAGATCCATGTAGGTGTAGCTTACCTGTTCTAAAACAACATCTCACTGACATAAAGAGGCGCGCCGGCATCGGCTCGCCTCTTTTTTGTTTTTTGTGTTCCGTCAGTTCTCCTGAAGTTTTCCTCACACCGTGTAAAGATATTTTACAGGCGGTGTAAAGTTTCTTTACAATTCCGGCCCGTTACTCCGCAGGGAACATTTTGATATTCACTAATTTACCTATCTTGGCACGAAATAGGCAATTTCTCCTGTCCTAGCCAAGGAAATCCTGCCTGTGCAAAGGTCCGTGAGCTCAAGGAAGTCAAGGTCTCTCTTAGCCGGGTCTTGGTCAAGTAAATACTGCCTGTGCAAAGGTCCTGACGCCTATTTCCCATCACGCAGTGATGGAGTAAGTCCCTCCCCCGAGGGGAGGGATTTAGGGAGAGGGTAACGTAAGTAACTTTTCATGCGCGATGCTCTCTGGACGTGGGATAAGGTATTTGTCGCAGGCACACATTGTTGCGAGTGATAAGTTTAAAAGTATGAAAAGTTACTTCCAGTTTCTGCTGAGAAACAAGCTTTACTCCTTCGTGGAGGTCGTCGGGCTTTCGGTGGCCCTCGGTTTCGTGATTCTGCTGATGTCCTACGCCGGGACGGAGTTCAGCGTGGGAAACCGCCAGCCTAAGGCCAAGGAGATCTACGCCATCGGTATGGGCAACTGCATTGGAATGACCCTCGGCACAGCCGAGGAATTCTTCCCTAGCGTTCCCGAAATAAAGACCTGGACCAGAGTCGGCGCATACGGCGACGCTGACATTATGGTCGGAGAAGACTATTACTCAGTCAAGGCCGTGGCTCTTGACACGAATTTCCGCCAGCTGTTCGACTACAGAATCACCGGATGCGATGAGAACAGGATACTGGCCGGAGAAAGCGACGCCCTCGTGTCCGAGAGTTTCGCCCGCAAAGCCTTCGGAGGAGAGAATCCTGTCGGGAAGACCTTCAGCCTGTCCGGAAAGACTTATGCCGTGACCGGCACAATCGAGGATTTCGGGCCTTACGACGAGTTCAATCATTATGACATATTCCTGAGCATGAAGGTGTTGGACGGTATGTACCAGAGAATGGACAACTTCGGCTCCATCATGACTTTCCTCACCCTCGCGGACGGAGCGGACCCTGACGCCGTGGCCGAAAAACTGCTTGACAAATACATCGCTTACTGGGGCGACTGGTATCACCGTGACGATTCTGATGGAGCTTTCATCTACGGCTCCACCCTCACCCGCTTCGACAAGCTCTATTTCACGGACCTGAACAGTTATGCCCCGCTCCGCAAGGGTGACCAAAAGATTGTGGAGATCCTGCTTCTGGTAGCCCTTGTGCTTCTTGTCTCGGCCATATTCAACTACATCAATCTGACTGTTGCCCAGACCGGCAAGAGGGCTAAGGAGATGGCCACGAGGAGGCTTCTCGGCGAATCCGCCAAAGACATAATATTCAGGTACATCACCGAGTCGTTCGTCTTCACGGCAGGCTGCTTCGTCATAGGATGTCTGCTGGCTGTCGGACTGAAAGGCTGGTTCGGGAAACTGCTGGACACTACCGTCGTCCTGTCCGCCGACGCGGCGAGCATAGCGGTGGGTCTTGGCCTGCTGGTGGTCATCTCGCTCCTGTCGGCGCTGCTGCCTGCGGCGATGATCTCGAAATTCAGGCCGGTGGATGTCGTCAAAGGCGATTTCAGACTGCGCAATAAATTGGTGTTCAGCAAGATATTCATTGTCTGCCAGAATGTAATAAGCACCGTGCTGATCGCCGCGTCGCTGACTATGCTGCTGCAGATGAACCATATGGTGAACCTGCCGACCGGCTACGAGACGAAGGATCTGCTCAATGTCAGCACATATTCACTGGGCTGGGGCAATACGGCAGCGAACCAGGCTCTCTATGACCGCGTGAGCAAACTGCCTCAGGTCCAGCAGATAGGCTGCTATGCCGCTCCTCCTTTCGGCTGCGGTGCGAACGGGGTGCACATCGAGAACGAGAACCAGTCCTGGCTCAGGTTGGTGATGATCGACAGCACGGCTTTCCGGATGTTCGGATTCAAGGTGGTGGAGCAGTACAGCGAGCCGGTCGCGGGTGAAAGCTGCTGGATAGCCGAGGAGACGAAACAGCGCTACGGAGTGTCGGCCGAAAAGCCGTATTTCGGCAACAATGAGGAATATAAGGTGTGCGGCGTCATCGAGAACTTCAGAGTGAACGACGCTCTGGACGAACCGATGGAGGACAGCCACAGCGCGGTGATGATCCGGGATGCCAAAGAGGCCTGCTTCGGTCTGGTGATGAAGACGACAGGCGACCACAAAGAGGCCATCGAGGCTGTCCGCGGCGCGTGGATAGAGACGGCGAAGGAATATCTAGGAGTGCCGTCCGAGCCGGAAAATCTTATGTATGTCGATGATTTTCTGAACGACGCGCTGACCGGCAAACGCAACACGATGACGCTTGTGATGACCTTCATGCTGCTTGCGATACTGATTTCAGCCCTCGGACTTCTGGCGATGGCGATTTACTACACCGGCCAGCAGTCCCGCGAGATCGCCTTGCGCAAGATTTTCGGCTCGGGTGTGAACGAAGCGGCCGCGAAACTCTCGAAATCATTCATCGTGATGACATTGGCCGCCGTCATCATAGCCGTTCCTATCAGCTGGTGGGCCATGAACCTGTACCTCAATGATTTCTACAACCGCATCGAGTTCCCGTGGTGGGCGATTCCGGCGGCGGCCCTGCTGACCTGCCTGATCTCCTTCCTGTCGATCGTCACCCAGACCCTCAAGACAGCCCACGCCAACCCGGTCGACACCCTTAACCAGCAGGAATAGGTATGCTCAGAAAATTCTTGATCTCAGCGGCTTTGGGCCTTGCGGCAGTTTGCTTCGGAGAGGCCGGCCTCGCCGCGCAGACAGGACCGTGGACCGGGAAACTGAAGGTCTCCGGAACTGAACTGTCGCTCGTGTTCAACCTCGGCGAGGAATCCTCAACTCTCGATGTCCCGGACCAGGGAGCGAAAGACATCCCGGTCAAGGTCACCAAGGACGGCACCGGCGCGGTGACCCTGGATATTCCGAAAATCAACGCTTCCTTCAAGGGCCTCTGGCTCGGGAAGATGATCGCAGGCACTTTCACCCAGTACGGGATGAGTTTCCCGCTGACGCTGACTCCCGGGAAACCCGTCATCAACCGCCCGCAGACCCCTGCAGGGCCGTTCCCCTACACCACCGAGGAAGTGACCTTCAGCAACGGCGACGCTGTCCTGAAAGGGACTCTGACCCTGCCTGAGAACTGCGGCGAAGCCACTCCTGCGCTCGTGATGGTCACCGGAAGCGGCCTGCAGAACCGCGACGAAGAGATATTCAGCCACAAGCCTTTCGCCGTCATCGCGGATGCGTTCGCGAGAGCGGGGATCGCGACGCTGAGGTACGACGACCGCGGCTTCGGCGAATCGAGCGGGGATGTGGTTTTCTGCACCACCGAAGACCTGAAAAACGACGCTCTGGCGGGCGTGGAGCTGCTCCGGAAGCGGTTCGGGAGGGTCGGGGCGCTCGGCCACAGCGAAGGCGGCAGCATCGCGCTGATGCTCGCTTCCGGCAAGAAGGTGGACTTTGTCATCAGCCTCGCGGGAGGGATCACCCCGATGGGCGGAACTCTGGTCGCACAGAACAGACGCGCTCTGCTGCAGGCCGGGTGCGACACAGCCGAGGTCGATGAATATTGCAGGCTGCTTTCCGACACTTTCTCTGCGCTGACGGCTTCGACTCCGCTTCCGTCTCTGGACGGATACGCCATCTCTGATGGTCTGAAGCAGAATTACCGGCTTGCCCTCCAGCAGTTCCAGACACCGTATATGAAGTATTTCGTAGGCCTTGACATCTCTAAGATTCTGCCGCAAGTCACATGTCCTGTGATGGGGCTGAACGGCACTCTGGACTCGCAGGTTGACTGCGGGAGCAACCTGGAGGCCCTGAGAGAGGGGCTGCCGGCAAATCCGAAAACGGTCATCCAGACCGAGGAGGGCCTCAACCACCTCTTCCAGCACTGCAAGACCGGCGATGTCTCTGAATATAAAAACATAGAGGAGACCTTCTCTCCCGCCGTCCTTTCGGCGATGACCGCCTGGGTGAACGGGCTGTAGGAATATTCAGGAATATCCAGGGGACTCTTAAATTCATATTTTGAATAAAGTTTCTAACTTTGCGGAAATTTCTGAAAACACGATGAAAGAGTACCACTATGTTTCCGCCGACGAGGCGGTGAAAGCCATAAAATCAGGAGACCACATCCACCTTAGCAGCGTGGCCAGCGTGCCGCACATCCTCATCGACGCGCTCGTGCGCCGAGCCAAGGCCGGAGAAGTCGAGGACCTTCACTTCCACCACTTCCACACCGAAGGACCGGCTCCATATTCAAAACCCGAATATGCCGGGATATTCTTCGAGCAGGGCTTCTTCGTCGGCCCGAACGTGCGGCCGGACGTGAACTCCGGGTACGCCGACTATCTGCCGGTGCATCTTGGTGAGTCTCAGAAACTTTACCGCTGCGGCGCGATCAAGCTGGGAGCCGCCCTCGTGCAGGTTTCCTCGCCGGACGCCAATGGAATGGTGTCGCTCGGCACCTCGGTTGACTGCTCGCTCGCCGCCATCGAGACGGCGAGGGTGAAGATCGCCGTCGTGAACCCGAACGTGCCGTTCGCCTACGGCGACCTCGTGTCGCTCGACACCTTCGACTACCTTGTCAGCGACGACACTCCGCTATTGTCCAAAGATTTCGCTGAACCAACTGACACTGAAAGGCTTATCGGTAAGAACTGCGCCGCCCTCGTGCCTGACGGGGCCTGCATACAGATGGGCATCGGAGCCCTTCCGAACGCCCTCGCCGCAGAACTCGCCGACCACAGGAACCTCGGCGTGCACACCGAGATGTTCGCCGACGGAATCCTCCGCCTGATCAAGAAAGGCGTGGTGAACGGATCCGAGAAGATAATCGACAAAGGCAAGATCGTGGCCTCCTTCCTGCTCGGCTCACAGGATGTCTACTCGTTCATCGACCACAATCCGGACGTGCTGATGAAGGACATCAAGTACGTCAACGACCCGTGGGTGATCTCACAGAATCCACATATGATGGCGATCAACTCCGCCACAGAGGTCGACCTCACCGGCCAGATCAGCGCCGACTCCATCGGCACGAGGATCTTCTCCGGCACCGGCGGCCAGCTCGACTTCGTGAAGGGTGCCTCGATGTCGGAAGGCGGCGTGTCGATGACGGCCTTCGCCTCCCGCACCAACAAAGGCAAAGCGAAGATCGTCCCAATGCTGAACCCTGGAGCGGGAGTAGTCACACCCCGCGCAGACGCGCACTGGATCGTCACTGAATATGGTGCCGTGGACCTGTATGGCAAATCGCTGCAGGAAAGGGCCAAGCTCCTCATAGGCATCGCCCATCCGGACGACCGGGAGATGCTCGACCGGGCGGCGTTCGAGAGGTTCGGGCCGCACTGGCATCTTGTAAAGATTTAAATACGGTTAACGGTTATGGCTTCCTGATTCATCCGGGAAGCCATTACGTTTTTTCCCACACACGGATTATCAAGACCGGGCGTCCCGCGGACTGAGAAGTTTCCAGCAGACAACCGGAATCAGGAAACTAAGCAGACAGGCCGCGAGCCAGAAATAAGACACCGGCGTAAAATCGAAATCATTGTTTCCGATCATCACGCCGCTTATTATGTTCTGCACTCCGGCCGCTACATAACTGGCCAGACCGACCATTCCAAGGGCCGATCCCGTGGCCTTGCGAGGCACGATGTCAAGGGCCATAAGCCCGGCGACGGTGCAGTAGACCACGCCGATAGACAGGCTGAACACAGACACGAAGGCGATGTTGGCGGCATAGGTCCCGCCGGAGAACAGGAAGGCCGCCAGGGAGGCCAGACAGAGCAGTCCGGAGATCAGGACAGGGATGAAGCGGTTACCTCTGAAAACCCTGTCAGAGAGCCAGCCTGCCAGCACCGTGCCGGCTATTCCGAAAGCCTCCGAGAAGGCTATGATCTGGGTCGCCTCGCCGAGAGAGAAGCCTTTGCCTTTCTGGAGAAGAAGCACTCCCCACTCGCTGACGGCGTGCTGGGTGATGTACACGAACGCGCTCGAAAGTGCGATGATCCATATTCCCGGATGGCAAAGCACCTGCCGCTGAAGGACTTTGGTAGGCATTCTGTCCGTCGCCCTGGTCTTTTCTCCCGAGAGTTCCTGCACTGAAGGAAGGCCCTCGCTTTCCGGAGTGTCCGACACGAAGACAAGGATCAGGCTCGAACCCATGACTCCGGCGATGGCCGAGAAGATGAAGCCGAACTCCCAGCCTATCCAGCCGACCACAAGGCCTAACAGAAAGACGGACAAGGATTTGCCGAGATACGGGGTGGCGCTGAGGATGCTGTAGTAAGTTCCTCTTTTGTCCAACGGAAACCATCTTGACAAGCTGATCACGCCCGGAGGCGCTCCCATCGACTGGCAGAAGCCGTTGATTCCCCAGACCACGGCGAAGAAGATGAACAGGAAGACCGTCGAGAAGCCCAGCCAGCCCTGCAGCAGGCCGAACATTCCGAGCAGCAGGTTGATGATGGTCGAGATCTGGAGTCCCGTCGCCATGAAACGGCGGACATTGCAGTAGTCGGCGATGAAGCCGTTGACGAACTTGCCGAAGGCGTAGACGAAATAGAAGGCCGACCCGATGATTCCGAGCTGCGCGGCGGTGAACACACCCCCGTCGATAAGAGGCTGTTTCACAACGCTCATCGCCATCCTGCAGACATAGTAAAGGGCATAGGCTCCCGTCACTCCCCAGAAAGTCCTGGAGCGCAGAGACCTGTACGTTCCCTCGACTTTGTCGGCCGGCACCGTCGAGCGGGATGGTTTCGAGATTCTGTAGAAAGAATATAAACCCATGGAATTTTCCGGAATATTCCTCATCGCGGAATGTTCCGCACCGCAAAGATATAACATCTTTAAGAATGACTTGACCACAATGATGGAAAAAAGTCCTAAATTTGTTTTCGGAATATCGAACAACCATGGCGGATCTGAAATCATTGGCCAAGGACACAGCCATCTACGGCCTCAGCAGCATAGTCGGAAGGTTCCTCAACTACCTTCTGGTGCCACTTTACACCCACGTGATCGCCTCGTCAAGCGGCGACTACGGCGTGGTGACCAACCTGTACGCCTACACGGCGCTGCTTCTGGTCATCCTGACCTACGGAATGGAGACGACCTTCTTCAGATTCTCCAACAAAAGCGGAGAGGACCCCGACAAGGTCTACTCCACGATACTGACCTCGGTGCTGGCCACTTCCCTGCTGTTCGCAGGCCTTGTGGTACTCTTCATAGGCCCGGTTTCCTCGGCACTCGGCTACGCTGACCATCCGTCCTATGTCTGGGCGATGGCCGCCACCGTGGCGATCGACGCTTTCCAGTGCATTCCGTTCGCCTACCTCAGGTTCAAGAAACGCCCGCTGAAATTCGCCGCTCTGAAACTCCTGTTCATCGGAATGAACATATTCCTGAACCTCGCCTACTTCGTCATTCTCCCGAAACTCGGACTCAACCCTTGGGGAATCTACAACAACGGCCTCGAGGTCGGTTACGTGTTCTACATCAATCTGTTCTGCACCGCGTCCATCACCCTTTTCTTCTGGAAGGAACTGAAGGGCTTCAAATTCGGGTTCGACGGCCGCCTGCTCAAAAGGATGCTCGGCTACAGCTGGCCGATCCTCGTGCTGGGCATAGCCGGAATCCTCAACCAGAGCGGTTCGCAGATCATCTTCCCGTTCATCTACGGCGAAGGTTCGGCCGTGCCTCTTGGCATCTACGGGGCCAGCGTAAAGATCGCGATGATCATGGCGATGATCACCCAGGCCTTCCGCTACGCCTACGAGCCTTTCGTGTTCGGCAACTCTGACAAGAAAGACAGCAAGGAGATGTACGCCAAGGCGATGAAGTACTTCATCATCTTCACCCTGCTGGCCTTCCTCTGCGTGGTCGGATTCCTTGACATCCTCAAGTACATCATCGGACGCAGCTACTGGGAAGGTCTGAAGGTCGTCCCTATCGTGATGGCCGCCGAAATCATGATGGGCATCTACTTCAACCTGTCGTTCTGGTACAAGCTCACCGACCAGACCCTCTGGGGGGCCTTGTTCTCCGGCATCGGCTGTCTGGTGCTGTTCGGCGTGAACATAATCCTGATCCCTAAGATAAGCTATATGGCCTGCGCCTGGGCCGGTTTCGCCGGCTACGGGGTGGCGATGGTCCTTTCCTACTTCGTCGGCCAGAAGAAGTACCCGATCGACTACCCTCTCAAAGACATCGGCATCTATGTGACCGTGGCCGCCGTCCTTTACTCCGGGATGGTCCTGGCCAACAACTACCTCGGGACCCTGCCGGCCCTGGCGGTCAACACCCTGCTGATCGTGGCGTTCTGCGCCCTCATCGTCCGACGGGACCTTCCCCTCTCCGCCCTCCCCGTCATCGGCAGATATTTCCGGAAGAAATAAGGGTCAGCCGCCACGAGATATCCCGGTCAACCCAGACCGGAGGGGCGAGAGACACGAAGGTCGACTCGTCGAAGTTCTCGACCTCTTCAGAAAGTCCTTCATCCTTTCTCCTCTGGAACATGAATTTTACTGATCATCCGCGATAATGTCCGGGCCATTTGGACAGGGGGGATTTTTTGTTCCGGCGGATTTGACTATCTTTGTGGGTTATTACTTAGCAACCACTGAATATGTTCGATAACTTACAGGAAAGGCTTGAACGCTCGTTCAAGATTCTTAAAGGTGAAGGCAAAATCACCGAGATCAATGTCGCCGAGACTTTGAAGGACATCCGCAAGGCTCTGTTGGACGCCGATGTGAGCTTCCGCGTGGCGAAGGACTTCTGCAACCAGGTGAAAGTCAAGGCGATGGGGCAGAACGTCCTCACCGCTGTCAAGCCTCAGCAGATGATGGTCAAGATCGTCCACGACGAACTCGCCGAGTTTATGGGCAGCTCCTCGCAGGACATCAACGTCAAGGGAAACCCCGGCATCGTTCTGATCGCCGGTCTGAACGGATCCGGTAAGACGACTTTCTCGGCCAAGCTGGCGAACAACATCAAGAGCAAGAAGGGTATGAAGGTCCTGCTCGCGGCCTGCGATACCTTCCGTCCTGCGGCCATCGAACAGTTGAAGGTTCTCGGCGAGGGCATCCAGGTGCCTGTCTACACCGAGGAGGGGGTCAAGGACCCGATCAGCATCGCCAAAAACGCTATCGCCAAGGCCAAGGCCGAGGGCTACTCGGTGGTGATCATAGACACCGCCGGCCGTCTCGCGGTCGACCAGGAGCTGATGGACGAGATCTCGGCCCTGCACGATGCCGTGAAGCCTACCGAATCGCTGTTCGTCGTGGACGCGATGACCGGTCAGGACGCGGTCGAGACCGCCAAGGTCTTCAACGAAAGACTTGACTTCGACGGAGTCGTGCTGACCAAGATGGACGGCGACACCAGAGGCGGAGCGGCCCTCTCGATCAAGTATGTCACCGGCAAGCCTATCAAGTTCATCTCCTCTGGAGAGAAGATGGAGGCGATGGACGTGTTCCACCCGGAGCGTATCGCCGACAGGATCCTTGGAATGGGAGATGTCGTCTCCCTCGTCGAGAAGGCTCAGGAGCAGTTCGACGAGAAGCAGGCCCGCGAGACCAGAAAG
>CAVJKE010000022.1:0-13768 GCA_963649695.1 bacterium | reverse complement strand
ATCTTATTGTTTATAGCGTTGTGAATAAAACGATTGAGATTGCCGTCTGCAAAAAAACTCAAAAAAAAATTAAAAAAAGTTTGCACATTAAAAAAATAGCAGTACCTTTGCACTCGGGTTGAGCAAGGAGGTTCTCTCCCCGATCAACCTATTGGTTATTAGTTTTAGTGTTATTAATTATGTGGTTAGAGTGAGAGTCCACGCGGGATGCGTCGACGCTCATTTTTTTTATATTTTTTTGTGGCGGATAACATTTTGAATATGAGGCAGAAAAATGAAGGTCTGGTCGGGAAATCCCGACCAGACCTTCGTCATATTCGCTGATTGTCAGGTGTTTGTCCGCCACGGACCGCCGTTAGCAGTTCATCGCGCCGCAGCAGTGGATCACCTGGCCGGAGACATAGCTTGAGAGGTCACTGGCGAGGAAGAGAGCCACATTGGCCACATCCTCCGGAGTGCCTCCGCGGCGCAGAGGAATCTGTTTCACCCAGGCGTCGCGCACATCCTCAGGCAGAGCCTTGGTCATGTCCGAGATGATGAATCCCGGAGCGATGCAGTTGGCCCTGATGCCGCGCGGACCCATCTCCTTGGCGATGGACTTAGCCAAGCCGATCAGACCGGCCTTTGAAGCCGAATAGTTGCACTGGCCGGCGTTGCCGGAAACACCTACGACAGAAGACATGTTGATGATGCTGCCGCCCTTCTGCCTTGACATAATCGGAGTCAGGGCGTGGATGAAGTTGAACGCTGATTTGAGGTTCACGTTGATGACAGCGTCCCACTGGGCCTCGCTCATCCTGAGCATCAGGCCGTCCTTAGTGATGCCGGCGTTGTTGACAAGGATGTCGATCCTTCCGAAATCCTCAAGAATCTGGTTCACAACCGTGTGAGTCTCCTCGAAATCGGCGGCGTTGGAAGCGTAGGCCTTGACCTTGTGGCCGAAAGCCTCGATGTCCTTTACGGTCTGCTCGGCCGCCTCGTTGATCACAAGGTCCGTGAAAGCGATGTCAGCGCCTTCTGACGCGAATTTCATCGCTATAGCCTTGCCGATTCCTCTTGCCGCTCCCGTGATGAGAGCCACTTTTCCGTTTAAAAGTCCCATATTATCGTAAATTAGTTTGTTCAAAATTCCAGTCCGCCGGCCGGAGCCCCGTAAGGGAAGCCGCGGAAGTCCGGAGCGGAGGTCGCCGCAAACTTCAGACCACCGGCCGCTTTGCGAAATTAATTCATCGCTTCGTCTTCAGCAAAACTTTAACCTTCAAATTGGCGAAAGAGGTCAAAATGTGGCGAAAGCCAAGAATAAAATGGCTATCTTTGCTGACTTGTAATCGAGAACAATCAAAACGGATATGAGCGAAATACGTGATCCACAACTCTGGGAAAGCGGAGAACTGAAAATAGAATGGGTAAGGCATCATATGCCGCTGTTGGAAGGTCTGGAGAAGGACTTCCGTCAGACCAAGCCTTTCAAGGGCCTGAAGATAGCCCTGTCGGTCCATCTTGAGGCCAAGACGGCGCATCTTTGCGAAGTACTCGCAGAAGGCGGGGCGCGGATGTACGTCACCGGCAGCAACCCGCTGTCGACCCAGGACGATGTGGCGGCGGCCCTCGTGCACGAAGGACTGAACGTCTTCGCCGTCCACGGAGCCACTCCTGAGGAATATGAAAGCGGCATCAGAAGGGTCATCGAATGCGGCCCGGACATCATCATAGATGACGGAGGAGACCTCGTGAACATGATCCACGAGAACTATCCGCAGCTCATTCCGGGCGTCATCGGCGGCTGCGAGGAGACCACGACAGGCATCCTGCGTCTCCAGACAATGAACCGCGAAAAGAAACTCCAGTTCCCGATGATGCTTGTCAACGACGCCGCCTGCAAGCATTTCTTCGACAACCGCTACGGCACAGGCCAGTCCGTCTGGGACGGAATCAACCGCACGACCAACCTGATCGTGGCCGGGAAATATGTCGTGGTGGCCGGCTACGGCTGGTGCGGCAAGGGTGTAGCAATGAGGGCCAAAGGGCTTGGCGCCAAGGTGATCGTCACCGAGGTCGATCCGATAAAAGCGATGGAGGCGGTGATGGACGGCTTCCAGGTCATGAGCATGAAGCAGGCCGCTGAGACCGGCGACATATTCGTGACAGTCACAGGCTGCGACGATGTCATCACCAAGGAGCATTTCCTCGCGATGAAGGACGGAGCCATCTGCTGCAACGCAGGCCATTTCGACTGCGAGGTCAGCGTGGCCCAGCTCAAGGAGATAGCGGTGGCGCAGAAGCCGGCCCGGCAGAATATTCAGAGATACGACCTTCCGAACGGCCGCAAGGTCTACATCATCGCGGAGGGAAGACTGGTCAATCTGGCCGCCGGCGACGGACATCCGGCCGAGATTATGGACATGTCGTTCGCCATCCAGGCTCTCAGCGCCAAGTATCTGGCCGACAACAGGATGGTCCTTTCAAGAGAACCGGGAGAGATGCTTCACAACGTGCCGGAATCCATCGACCGGGAAGTCGCTCTCAGGAAACTTGACGACTGGGGAATCACCATCGACACCCTGACCCCTGAACAGCATAGATACCTTTATGGAGAATAACACTATCAACAGAATAATGAAACTGATCCCTATCTACACCTGGACAAAAGGCATCAGGAACTTCGACGTAAGACGCAAAAGATTCTCAAACCAGCCTTGGGCGCAGGGAGTCCTGCTCCTTTGCTGCGTGGCCGTCGCGATGCTTCTTGCCAACCTTCCATTCACTAAAGAATTCTACCACAACGTTCTGGAGACAGAGATCTCCATCCGCTTCCAGGGGCCTGGAAGCCAGGGTTTCCTCTTCCCTCACGGGATGACGGTCGAGAGCTTCATCAACGACATCCTTATGACCGTCTTCTTCTTCACCGTCGGACTTGAGATCCGGCGAGAGATGAAATGCGGAGAGCTGTCGAGCGTCAAGAAGGCGATGATGCCTGTGATCGCGGCCTTCGGCGGAGTCGTGATGCCCGCCATCATATTCACGATCGTCAACCACGGCAGCGCCGCCTCTACTGGCTGGGGCATCCCGACGGCCACGGACATCGCGTTCGCGGTCGGCATCCTCTCGATTCTGGGAGACCGCGTGCCGGTGTCGCTGAAGGTGTTCCTCACCGCGCTCGCCATCGCCGACGACCTCATCGCCATCCTTGTGGTGGCCCTGTTCTACGGCGGAAAGATCAATTTCGGCCTTCTCGCCATCGCGGCCGTCCTCATCGTGCTGATCCTTGTGATGAACAAACTCGGAGAGAAAAGGACTTGGTTCTATCTCGTCCCGGCCATCGCGATCTGGTCGCTCTTCTACTATGCCGGCGTGCATTCAACGATGTCCGGCGTGGTGATGGCCTTCCTCGTCCCGATGACTCCACGCTACAACGAAGCCTATTTCAACAGAAAGCGCGGCCAGTACCTGCGCAGGCTCAAGGAATATGAAGGCATAGATTCCACTTCCCCTGAATTCCCTAACGGCCCGCAGAGACACTGCCTGAGACGTCTCGCGGCGATCTCGAGCGGTTCGATGGGTATGACCTACCGTCTCGAGCACGCCCTCTCGCCTTGGGTCAACTTCCTGATCATGCCGATCTTCGCCCTCGCCAACGCAGGAGTGGAGATTCCTGACGTGTCCTACTTCAACGTGTTCCATTTCGATCCGGCGCTCGGAAGCGTCAGCATGGGAATATTCCTCGGCCTCATCATAGGCAAGCCTCTTGGAATCTCGCTCGCAAGCTTCATAGCTGTCAAGCTCCACGTCGGAGAGATGCCTGCAAAGGCTTCCTGGAAGATGCTGGTGGCTGTAGCCTGTCTCGGCGGTATCGGATTCACGATGTCCATCTTCGTGGACACCCTGTCGTTCGGCGACCAGCTGCCTGAAGTCACGGCCCGCCTCAGGGATATGGGCAAGGTGGCCGTGCTGATGGGATCGCTCTGCGCAGGAATCCTGGGCAGCATCCTGATCAACATCGTCCACGGAATCGAATCCCGCAAGGCCAAGGCATAAACGAACACAACTATGGCGAAGGAAAAGGTAGCGGAGGACACCCCGCTGATAAAGCAGTTCTTCTCTGTGAAGGCCCAGCACCCGGAAGCGGTGCTGCTCTACAGGGTCGGGGATTTCTATGAATCCTACTCAGACGACGCTGTGCTTGTCAGCAAGGTCCTCGGCATCGTCCAGACCAAAAAATCCAACGGGGACAAAGGCTACATCGAGATGGCCGGATTCCCGCACCACGCCCTGGACGCCTACCTTCCCAAACTTGTGCGCGCCGGCTACAAAGTGGCCGTCTGCGACCAGCTTGAAGACCCTAAACTGGCCAAGAAACTGGTCAAGAGAGGGGTCACGGAACTGGTCACTCCGGGAATCGCCTTCAACGAACAGCTCCTCAACCAGAAGGAGAACAACTTCCTCGCCGGCCTCACCTTCGAGAAAGACCAGTGCGGGGCTGCCTTCCTGGATGTCTCCACGGGGTCTTTCCAGGTGGCTCAAGGCTCGTTGGACTACATAGCGACCCTGATTGCCTCCCTCAATCCTAAGGAGGTCGTCGTGCAGAGAGGCTACGAAAAAGGCGTGAAAGCCAAGTTCGGCGACAATCTCTACGTCTCCACCATCGAGGAGTGGGCCTTCGTCTACGATTCAGCGGTGGAAAGGCTCAAAAAGCAGCTCGACACCTCGTCTCTCAAGGGCTTCGCAGTCGAGAGATTTCCTTTAGGAATATGCTCGGCAGGAGCGCTGATGGTCTACCTCGAGCAGACGCAGCACACAGGCCTGAAGAACATCTGCTCGATTTCAAGAATAGACGGGGACAAGTTCGTCTGGATGGACAAGTTCACCATCAGGAATCTTGAACTGTTCACATCGTCGGCCGGAGGCGAGGGCGTGCCTCTTGTCAACGTCATCGACAAATGCTCCTCTCCGATGGGAGCGCGCCTGCTCCGCGGCTGGCTGGCGATGCCGATAATGGACATCGGCGAACTCAACGACCGCTACGATGTCATCCAGCACTTCCTCGAGGCCGGCGAAGACCTGGACAGGATCCAGGAATATATCGGCGAGACCGGGGATCTCGAAAGGATCATATCCCGCGCTGCCACAGGCAAGATCGTCCCGAGGGAAATCATACAGCTCGGCCGAGGACTGTCGAGGATGGAGCCGGTTGCCGACCTCTGCAAAGGCCACGATGTCAAGGCTTTGGACAAGCTGATAGGCGGGATGAAAAACTGCTCTGCCCTGCTCGGGAAAATCACCTCGGTCCTGGCGGCGGAACCGGCGGCGGCCCTCGGCAAAGGAGAGGTCATCGCCTCAGGAGTAGACGCTGAGCTGGACGAACTGAGAAGCATCTCCTCAGGCGGCAAGGACTACCTCCTGAAACTCCAGCAGAGAGAGGCTGAGAGAACGGGAATATCCTCACTTAAAATCAGTTACAACAATGTCTTTGGCTACTACATCGAGGTCCGCAACTCCTTCAAGGACCTGGTGCCGCCGGAGTGGATCCGCAAGCAGACCCTCGTCAACGCCGAAAGGTACATAACCCAAGAACTCAAGGAATACGAGGAGAAGATCCTCAGCGCCGAGGACAGGATCTACGCCATCGAGGCGAGAATCTACTCTGAACTTGTGGCCGAGATCCAGAGAAACATACCGGCCGTGCAGACGAACTGCCGCATCATAGCGAAGCTGGACGTGCTTTCAGGCTTCGCCAGGCTGGCCAGGGAGAACAACTACTGCAGGCCGCAGATGACGAAAGACCTGTCAATCGACATCAAGGCGGGCCGGCATCCTGTCATCGAGACGCTTATGCCGGCAGGTGAGGAATATGTTCCCAACGACATATTCCTTGACAGCAAGAAGCAGCAGATCATCATCCTGACAGGTCCGAACATGGCCGGAAAATCGGCCCTGCTCCGCCAGACGGCCCTTATCGTGCTGCTGGCCCAAATCGGGTCGTTCGTGCCTGCGCAGAGCGCCAGGATCGGCTGCGTCGACAAGATATTCACAAGAGTCGGGGCTTCGGACAACATCTCGCGGGGCGAGTCCACCTTCATGGTCGAGATGCTGGAGACCTCGATGATCCTTCACAATCTCTCCGAGCGTTCGCTGGTGCTGCTGGACGAGATCGGCCGAGGCACGTCGACCTACGACGGAATGTCCATAGCCCGCGCCATCGTCGAGTACATCCACGAGTACGGCCACAAGGCCAAGACTCTGTTCGCCACCCACTACCACGAACTGAACGACCTTGAGGAGACATATTCAAGAGTCAAGAACTTCCACATCGCGGTCAAGGAAGTCGGGTCGCAGGTGATTTTCCTGCGCAAGCTCAAGGAGGGAGGCACCGCCCACAGCTTCGGTATCCACGTGGCGAGGATGGCCGGGATGCCGAAAGAGGTCATCGAAAGTGCCGAGAACACTCTGAAAGCGTTGGAAATGAATGATTCACAGCACCTTGTGAGCGCAAGGAAAGGCGAGATAAAGAAGCCTGTGCAGACCAAGGCCGGCACTCTCGAGAGCGACGGCAGCCTACAGCTTTCGTTCTTCCAGCTGGATGACCCGACGCTGGAGTCGCTGCGCGACAAGCTCTCCGCCGCCGACCTCAACAACATCACGCCGCTGCAGGCCTTCGACCTGCTCCGCTCGATGAAAGAAGAACTGGGACTATAAAACACACTCTCTATGAAACGGGTGCTGATCATCACATACTATTGGCCGCCGTCCGGCGGATCCGGAGTCCAGAGATGGGTGAAATTCGCCAAGTACCTGCCGGCCAACGGCTGGCAGCCTGTCATCTACACACCTGAGAATCCGGAACTTACAGCCGTTGACAAGACTTTGGCCGACGAGATTCCTCCGGAGGCCGAGATAGTGAAGACCCGCATCCTGGAGCCTTATGGAATCTACCGCAGGCTGATGGGAAAAGGAAGCACCACCGACCTCAAGACCCTTACGGCCTCCGCCGGCAAGGACGAGGTCAACCCGATCAACGGACAGAAAAAGAGCTGGAAGCAAAGGCTCTCCCTGTTCATAAGAGGCAATTTCTTCATTCCCGATCCAAGGGTACTCTGGGTCGGGCCGTCCGTCAGATTCCTCAAGAACTACCTCAAGGAGCATCCTGTGGACGCCATCGTCACGACCGGACCGCCTCAGTCGATGCATCTCATAGGCCTGAAACTCTCCAAGGCCACAGGACTCCCCTGGCTCGCCGATTTCCGCGACCCGTGGACCAGGATGTTCTACTTCAAGCATCTCGGGCTGACGAAATGGGCCGACAGAAAGCACCACAAACTGGAGCAGGCAGTCCTCGACGGAGCCACGAAAGTGATAGCGGTCTCCCCTCTTGTCCAGGAAGAGTTCAAGGCTATGACGAAGACCCCTGTCGAACTGATCACCAACGGTTTCGACGAGGAGGACTTCCAGAAGGATTTTGAACTCGACGAGAACTTCAACATAACGCACACAGGCCTTTTCGCCTCGGACGGCAACCCGGAGACACTATGGAAAGTCCTTTCAGACAAGTGCAAGGCCGATGATGAGTTCCGGAGAGCGCTGAGAATCAGACTTGTAGGCAAGACCGACAAGGCGGTCATAGATTCAATCGAGAACGCCGGACTCTCGCAGAACCTCAAAGATTTCGGCTACCAGGACCACGAGACCGCTGTCAGGGAGCAGCTCAACGCCTCGGTGCTGATCCTCCCTCTGCGCAAAGAGCCGGAGTACAGGGCCGTGCTGCCCGGCAAACTGTTCGAGTACCTTGCCTCCCGCCGTCCTGTCCTTGGAATAGGTCAGACGGACGGAGCGATGGCCACCATAGTGCGGGAAACAGGAGCCGGAGTGGTCTACGACTGGGACGAGGAGAAGAAGATCAATGCCTGGATAGACTACTGCTGGGAGGAGTTCAAGAACGATGAACTCAAGGACAACGAGTGCGACATCTCGCGCTTCACCCGCCGCCGCCTGACCGCCGCATTGGTCGCACAACTTAATCAAATCACTGAAAAACAATAATTTACAAAGATGATAAAAAGCGATTCATTCAAGAAGATAGGAATATATCTGGGCATAGTCCTGCTGTTTCTGGTGCTGGCCTACGGATTCGTTCCTGAGGTGCTGACCGGCAAGATCGTCAACCAGATTGACATCACAGGCTTCCAGAGCATGGCCCACGAGGCCTCGGACTGGAACGCCGCCAACCCTGACAACAAGACACAATGGACGGATTCGATGTTCGGCGGGATGCCGACCACGTCCTTCCTGCCTTCAAGCGAAGGAGACTGGACGCAGCCGCTGTACAATCTTCTGATGACCGGAAAACGTCCTGCTACCTGGCTTTTCATCTCGCTTCTGGGAGCCTTCCTCCTGATGCTCTCCCTGGGCATCGACAAGATGCTTGCGATAGGAGGAGCGGTCGCCGTGACCTTCTGCTCCTATAATTTCCAGATCATCAAGGTCGGACACAACACTAAGATGCAGGCCATAGCCTTTCTGCCTTGGGTTCTCGCCGCGGTGATCTTCACCTACCGCTCGGCTCTCAGGAAGCCTTCAACTGCGAAGAACGGAGAGACAAAAACCTCCGGCTGGAAGTCCTGGCTGCCTCTGACCCTGCTCGGAGCGGTTCTTTTCGGCTTCGCCCTCAACTTCCAGATCAAGGCGAACCACCAGCAGATCACCTACTACCTGGCGATAATGATCGTCATCTACGCTGTCTACGTCTTCCTGCGGACCTGCTTCGCAAAGACGGAAGAAGCCACGGAGACCCTTTCCAGGAAATCAGCCTTGGGGCGGTTCTTCACGGCCAGCGCCCTGCTGCTTGTCATCGGCATAGCGGGCATAGCGACCAACACCATCAAGCTCGCCCCGCTTTATGAATATACAAAATACACAATGCGTGGAGGTTCCGAACTGTCGCACCCGCAAGGAGGCGAGATAAACAACGAAGGCCTCCAGCTTGACTACGCCACGGCCTGGTCCTACGGCTGGGAGGAACTCCCTAACCTGATGATCCCGAACTTCAACGGAGGGTCGTCCGCCGGAGCCATCAACCCGGACAAGTCTGAAATCGTCAAACTGTTCCGTCAGGCCGGACAGGGCAACGTCTCCGAGGTAGCGAAAGCCCTCCCTCTCTACTGGGGTCCGCAGCCGTTCACGGCCGGTCCGATGTATATGGGAGCCATCACCGTCTTCCTCTTTGTCCTGGGTCTTTTCCTCTACAAAGGCAAGGAGAAATGGTGGATCCTGGCGGCGACCCTAGTGGCCGTCTTCCTGGGCCTCGGCAGCAATATGATGTGGTTCACGAAACTCTTCTTCGACTACGTGCCGATGTACAACAAGTTCAGGACGGTGTCAATGGCCCTTGTCGTGCTGCAGTTCACCCTGCCGATGCTCGGCTTCCTGGTTCTTGACAGGATTCTCAAGCAGGAATATTCAAAGGAGGAATTCCTCCGCAAGGGATGGATTGCGCTGGCCCTGACAGGCGGCTTCTGCCTGCTCTGCTACCTCATTCCGAGCGTCGCAGGCTCATTCTCCAACGCCTCCGACGCACAGATGCAGGATTTCATCTTGGACGCTCTCAAAGCGGACCGCAGGCATCTCCTTTCAACGGATGCGTTCTGGTCGGCGATTCTGATAGCCCTGACTTTCGGCCTCATCCTCTGGGGCTACGGCCCTGCGGACAAGGCGGCTTCAAAGACCTCCTCCGAGACCGGCAGGTCAAGAAGAACCCAGGCCATCGTGGGAATATGCCTCCTCGTCTTCGTGAATATGTTCACGGTGGGCAAGCGCTTCCTCAACTCCGACAGTTTCACGACACCTCGCAAATTCAACGACCTTTTCACTGAAAGGTCTGTGGACAAGGCCATCCTTGAGGACAACTCCCTGTCCTACAGGGTCGTCGACCTCAGCGCCGACATATTCAATGACCCATTCAACCCTTACTGGCACAAGTGTGTCGGAGGTTACAGTCCCGCTAAGCTGCAGCGCTACCAGGACCTGATCGACCGCTATCTGAAGGACGAACTGCAGCACGTGAGGGATCTTATAGGCGAGGTGAAGTCTATGGGAGAACTGCAGGAGCGGCTCTCCGGGATTCCGGTGCTTTCAGCGCTGAACACCAAGTACTTCATTCTTGATGCGGATTTCCCGCCTTTAGAGAACCGTGAGGCCTTCGGTACGGCATGGTTCGTAGATTCCGCCGTTCCGGCCGCGACTCCGGACGAGGAAATCGCCGCGATAGACTCGCTCGACCTCCACAAGACGGCCGTGGTCGGAGCGGATTTCGCCGAAGCCTTCGCAAAGGCCTCGCGGATCGCCTCCACAGGCAGCTCCGCCGACACTTCCGCGGTACGGATAGAAATGGTTTCCTATGCTCCGAACGAACTTCATTACCGCTACAGTTCCCCTGCCGAGAAAACAGCAGTGTTCAGCGAGGTCTACTATCCTGACGGCTGGACGGCCACGGTCGACGGGCAGCCTCTGGAACTTTTCAGGGCCGACTGGATCCTGCGGGCCGCCAATCTTCCGGCCGGAGACCACGAGATCGTGATGCGTTTCGCTCCGAAGATCTACTCTATGGGAGCCGCCGTGTCCAAAGCGTCGTCCCTCGTCCTGTTCATCCTTCTCGCCGCCTCCCTCGTCTGCTTCTGGTTCACCAGAAAAGAATCATAAAGTGCTGACGGTTTGAAGATAAAAAATCAGTCTTCATATTTTGAAGATTGATTTTTTTGTAATAATTTTGCAGCGTATTACAACACTAATACACTATTGAATTAACAAAATATGTTGACTATCAAAGATTTATCCTTCTCCTACGGATCAAACGCCGTGCTGAAGAACATCTCGATGGAGCTTCGACCAGGCAACATCTACGGCCTGCTCGGAGAGAACGGAGTGGGTAAGACCACCCTCCTGACCCTGCTCTGCGGCTTGAAAAAGCCCCTCAAAGGGACTATTGACATCGACGGACTGAAGCCTTTCGACCGCAAGCCACAGCTTCTTTCCAAAATCTACTATCTCGCCGACGATGTGGCCGACATCTCGATGATGCCAGGAGAGTTCGCACGGAGCTACGGAAAATTCTGGGACAAGTTCTCTATGGACACGTTCAACGCCCTCGCCGTCATACTTGAGATTCCACTCGGCAACAGGATGGACAAGATGTCCACAGGCGAACTGAAAAAGACACACATCTGCTTCGCCCTCGCCACAGGCTGCGAGTACATATTCATGGATGAGCCGACCAACGGACTTGACATCCCTTCAAAGGCTCAGTTCCGCAAGGCCCTGCTGCAGTTCACTTCCGAGGACTCCTCCGTCATCATCTCCACCCATCAGGTGAAGGATCTGGAGAGCGTGATCGACCCGGTCATAATCCTTGACCGTCAGGAGGTTCTGCTGAACGCCAGCCTCGCAGAGATCTCGGAGAAGGTCTATTTCGACTATGGAACGGAACTGAAACCGGACGCCCTCTACAGCGAGTTCATCCCGGGAGGCTGCGTCCAGGTGCTGCCTAACGCCGACGGAGCCGAAAGCAAGGTCAGCCTCGAGGCTCTCTTCAACGCCGTCCACAAGAACAAACAGTGGTTCGCAGCGGCTTTCGGAAAGCAGGAAGCCGGTGCGTAACTCATTAACTCATTAGAAAAGAAATCATTATGAGCGACAAATTTAATTTCGCAAGATTCAGAAAATACTACGCCAGCGACTTCAGGAACACACTCAACAATGTGTGGCTGACGGTTCTGATCTTATCTTTCGCCGGAGCCATCGCCTACCTGTTCTGCGGACTGATGAGTTGTTCCTTTGATGGACACTGGGAACCCTACGGACTGCGAGGACGGGTGATGGTCTTCCTCCTGGTGTTTTACATTATGCTGATGACACTTCCATCCAAGGCCTACGGCTATTTCACCGACAAGAGACAAGGCGAGTTTTTCTCGATGATTCCAGCCTCAGCGCTGGAGAAAACACTCTCTATGGTCATCAACCTGGTTGTGATCGTCCCTATTGTCTATCTGGTCATCGCGCTAAGCGCCGACGCTCTGATCTGCGCCGTAGACCCAAGAAGTGACGGAGTCTCGATAGTAGGTTTTGTCTCCGGCCTCAACTCTGACATAAACGATGATACAGGACTGTTCGTCAGAGGAACCGAATTTATGGTGACAAGCACCATCGGATTTGTCGAAAGCATAATAAGCTGGGTTCTGGAATTCCTTCTCGGAGCGCTTTACTTCAAGAAGAACAAAATCGGAAAGACAATCCTTATGCTGATCGTGTTCAACATGGTGACAAGCGCGGCTTTCATACCGCTGGCCATCAACTTCGGAGACGGGATGCTCAACACCGTCGACAATTCGGAAAAATACAACGTAGTGCTTTGGATATGTCTGGCCATCAATGCGATAGTGGACATAGCACTTCTGTACTGGACCTATTACAGAGTGCGTAACGTGAAACGCTAATCTTCCGGGATATGGAATTCAATTCAAACAAATCCATCTATCTGCAGATAGCGGATTCCATCTGCGAAAGAATCCTTACCGGCGAACTTCAAAGCGAGGACAGAATCCCTTCCGTCAGGGAATATGGCTCTGAAACGGGAGTGAATCCCAACACGGTGATGCGCAGCTACGAGAAGCTCACGGCGGACGGGGTCATCTACAACAAGCGGGGCATCGGCTACTTCGTCGCACCGGATGCCTCGGAAAAGGTGCTGCAAGCCTTCAGAAACGACTTTCTCACCAATGAGTGGCCAACTATCCGCCGCAAGCTCAAACTGCTCGGACTGGCGGTTTCTGACCTTCCTGTCGAATGAATATCGCGGCTTCCGCACCTGCGGGAACGTAATCCGCCAAGGTTATGAAAAAATCAATAATAATCATGATCGCAGCCTTTGCGCTGAGCCTTGCCTGCTGCACAAAGGACGATACCGCCATCCGCACCGGCGACCTGCTTTTCGTAGAGATTCCGGCCGACTACTATCCCGGGATGTACAGCGAAGGAGTCACGCCCGAGAGCGAGGACAAACTCAACATCCACGTGGCTATGCTTGAGGTCCAGGGAGACCGGACCTGGATCATAGACGCCACCATCAAGCACGGAGTCGACAGGTATCCTCTGGACACCTTCCTGACGGAATTCACGCTTGAGGACGGCAGCTACCCTGTGTTCGAGATCAAGAGACCGGATGTCAGCGCCGGACAGGCCGGGAAGTTCATCGAAAACGCCAAGAAGTTCATAGGGCAGGCCTACGATGTCGATTTCAAGCCCGACAACGGAATGATGTACTGCAGCGAACTGGTCTACAACGCCTATGTGACCGACAGCGGAAAGCATCTTTTCGAGGAGTCCACAATCAGTTTTCTTGACTCGGAAGGCAAGATTCCCCGCTACTGGAAGGTCATCTTCGACTGGCTCGGCAAGGATATTCCTGAAGGCAACGAAGGCATAATGCCAGAGCAGATGGCCGCCGACAAGGATCTCTCGCTTGTGAGAATCGGCTTCTGAGCCGGCACAGGTTTCTGAATATTCAGAAAACCTCATCCTGCCACCGCGGCAAAACAATGATCCGCCCCGACGCAGCCTCATCGAAAAGGCAACCGTCGGAGCGGACTGCAATTCCGATTCCCGGAAGTTTAGAGTTTTCTGAGAAGGTTGTTCATATTGACTTCCTTGTCGATGATCGAGCGGAGTTCAGCGATCGGAACCCTCTTCTGCGCCATCGTGTCACGCTCGCGGATGGTCACGCAGT
>CAVJKE010000021.1:0-13797 GCA_963649695.1 bacterium | reverse complement strand
ATCATTCATATCGGCGAGGAACACCGTGGTCTTCAGGACTTTGCAGAGGTCGGAACCAGCCTCTTCAAGAATCGACTTGATGTTGGTCAAGGACTGTCTGGTCTGCTCTTCCACTCCCCCCTCCGGGAACGCACCTGTCGCAGGGTCGATCGGCAGCTGGCCGGAAACGAAGATGAAGCCGCCATGCTCTATCGCCTGGCTGTACGGCCCGATGGCCGCCGGAGCCTTTTCTGTGTTGATCTGTCTCATATAGCTTTTGATTTTATGAAGTCCGGGAGGCTTAGCCGCCCGGCCCTTTATTTTTCTGCGAAGATACGAAAAAAAGACCGCGGATTTAGTAAATTTGTAGTGGTGTTTTACGGCCTGGACGGGACTGACGGCTTAATCCGGCCGGGATTCTCCCGGACAGGTCGCCCAACATCGTGAATCTAAGGATATTAACTAAGGATATTAACTAAAAATCTATTTGCTATGGCACTAGAACAGCAGATCCAGAAGGACATAATGGAGGCAATGAAGGCTCACGACGAGAGCCGCCTCAACGCGACAAGAGGAATCAAATCCGAAATCCTGCTCGCCAAGACTTCGGGCGGTGACCACGGACTCACCGACGGAGACATCCTGAAAATCATCCAGAAGCTCGTCAAGCAGCGCAAGGAATCAGCCGAACTTTACACCCAGGGAGGCCGCCCAGAGCTCGCCGAGAAAGAAATCGCCGAGATGAAGGTGATGGAAGCCTATCTCCCGAAAGCGCTTTCAGAGGACGAGGTCAGGAATATTCTTAAAGAGATGGTCGCCGAGGTAGGAGCCACCGGACCGAAGGATATGGGCAAGGTGATGGGCGCGGCGACGAAGAAACTTGCCGGCCAGGCCGACGGCAGGATGATCTCGACCATCGTCAAAGAACTGCTCGCACAGTAAGCAATTCAATATATTCATAAAATATGATCAAAAACACACAGACTATCGCTGCCGTCATAGCGGCGCTGGCTTTGTCGGCCTCCGCTTCCGCACAGAATGACGGCAAGGCGACGGCCGGTGGGACCACCGCGGCCGAAACTCTCTACCAGGAGTTCCAGAACCCGTCCAAGTCAGCCAGACCGAGGGTATGGTGGCACTGGATGAACGGCAACATCACCAAGGACGGCATCAAAAAAGACCTTCTCTGGATGCAGAAAAGCGGCATCGTGGGCTTCCACAACTTCGACGCTGGACTGGAAGTCCCTCAGATCGTCGAGAAGCGTCTCGCCTACATGACCCCTGAATGGAACGACGCGTTCAAGTACACCGTCGACCTGGCCGACAGCCTCGACCTCGAGATGACAATCGCCAGCTCACCGGGATGGAGCGAGACCGGCGGACCGTGGGTGAAGGACGAGGACGGAATGAAGAAACTCGTCTGGAGGCAGTTCGACATCCAAGGCGGCAAGAAAGTGAGCGTGGAACTTCCTGAAGGCTTCGCGACCACAGGCCAGTTCCAGGATTTCGCATATTCCTCAGACGCAGTCTCGCAGGTCTTCTACAAGAAGAAGTTCTACAAGGACATCGCCGTGGTGGGTGTCAAGCTCTGCGACGCCGACCTTGACATCAAAGCCCTCGGCCCTAAGGTCACCTCAAGCGGCTGCGCCCTCTCAGGCGAGGAACTGTTCGACGCTCTCAACAACGACAGCGTCGGGAATTTCGTAAACATCGACCCTGACAAGGACGGCCGTACCTGGGTGCAGTACGAGTTCAGCGAGCCGCTGACCATAAAGTCGGTGGTCGTGGCCGAGCTCAGGCTGGACGACTCGCAGTACAATCAGACGAGAGAACTGCTCGTCAGCGATGACGGTGTGAATTTCAAAACCATCGGACTCAGCTACCAGGCCACGGAACAGAAGACCTATTCGTTCCCGGGCATCACTGGCAAATACTTCAGAATCGCCCTGAGGGACAACAAGAACAGCAAGAAGGCCCGCTTCGGTCTTTCCCAGTTCATCCTCTCGACCGTCTCAAGGATCCAGCTCGCAGGTGACAAGGCCGGCAACAATTTCTACCGTCTGCTCTGGCTTGAAGACACACCTTACTCCAACGTGGCCGCCAAGCTCGACGACGTGGTCGACCTGACGGACAAGGTCAAGGACGGAAAACTCGAATGGGAAGCACCGGAAGGCAGATGGAGAATCTTCCGCTTCGGCTACAGCCTGACCGGCAAGACCAACCACCCGGCCTCGCTTGAGGCCACCGGACTCGAGGTCGACAAGCTCGACCCTGACGCCATCAAGGAATATTACAAGAACTATCTGCAGACCTACATCGACGCCACGGGCGGCCGCCTCGGCAAGCACGGCATCGAGTACCTGCTCACTGACAGTTACGAGGCCGGCGGACAGACGTGGACTGGGAATATGATAGCCGAGTTCAAGGCCAGGAAAGGCTACGACCTCGTGAAATGGATGCCGGCCCTCACTGGTATGATTCTCGATGATTCCGAGGCCACGGAGCGCTTCCTCTTCGATTGGAGACGCACTATCGGCGACATGGTCGCCGAGTATCACTACGACCTCCAGAACGAGATTCTCAAGCCATACGGGATGAAGCGCTACACCGAGAGCCACGAGAATTTCAGGGCTCTCCTCGCCGACGGAATGGACTGCAAGAAACTCGCTGACATCCCGATGGCAGCGTTCTGGATGGGCTACAACTCTGGAACCATATTCACTCCAAGATTCGAAGCCGACATCAGGGAATCCGCCTCCGTCGCGCACATCTACGGCCAGAACATCGTGGCCGCCGAGTCCTTCACCTCAGACGGTCCGAGGGACGGCGCCTGGGTCTTCTCCCCTGCCGTCCTTAAACCTACCGCCGACGCGGCTATGGCCTCCGGACTGAACCGCTTCGTGATCCACACCTCGCCTCACCAGCCTGTCGACGACAAAGTTCCTGGACTCGGACTCGGCAAATGGGGCCAGTGGTTCGACCGTCACCAGACCTGGGCCGACCAGGCAAAGGCCTGGACAGACTATCTCTCGCGTACCTGCGACCTGCTCCAGCAGGGCAGATTCGTGGCCGACATAGCCTACTACTACGGCGAGGACAACAACACGACCGGCCTCTTCCTTAAAAAAGGCCCGGCCATCGCCTACGGCTACAATTACGACTACTTCAACCCGACAGTCCTTCTTGAACTCGCGAAGGCCGAGAACGGCAAGATCACCGTTCCGACCGGAATGACCTACAGCGTGCTTATGCTGGACGCCAATGTCAAGCATATGTCCATCGAGGTTCTGCGCAAGATCAAGGAATTCGCCGACGCCGGCATCGTCATCTGCGGCGAAAAGCCGCTGAAACTCGCCAGCAACACCGGCACAGAAGAGGAGTTCAAGGCCCTTGTGGACGACATCTGGAACTCCGGCCGCAGTAATGTGACCGTCAAGGTCCCTGTCGGCAAGGTTCTGGCCTCCGCGGGCGTGGTCCCGGACTTCAGCATCGGCAAGGAAGACCAGTCCGTCAAGTTCGTCCACAGGACTCTCAAGGACGGCGAGATCTACTGGATCACCAACCTGTCAAAGGAGACCAAAGACATCACGGCATCCTTCAGGACAGCAGGCCGCAAGCCTGTCATCTGGCACGCCGAGGACGCTTCCACCGAGCCAGCGGCCTACGAGATCGCCGATGGAAGGACAAACGTGAAACTCAGCCTCACCCAGCACCAGTCCGTCTTCGTGATGTTCCTCGACAAGACCGAGGAGACCAAGTCCGCGCTGCCTGAGAAGACTTCCAGTGTCATCGCCGAAGTTTCCGGTCCTTGGAAAGTAGCCTTCCAGGAGAAGCGCGGCGCACCGGCCGAGGCGACTTTCGAGACGCTCGCCTCCCTCACTGAAAGCGAGGACAGCGGCATCAAGTACTTCTCCGGCGCGGCCACCTACACCAACGCCTTCGAGCTCAAGAAGAAGGCCCTCAAGGCCAACGAGACTTTCATCCTTGACCTCGGCGATGTGAAGGACCTCGCGGAAGTCACCGTGAACGGAAAGAATCTCGGCGTGTTCTGGAACGCTCCTTTCAAGGTGGACATCACCTCAGCGGTGAAGAAAGGCACGAACACGATCGAAGTCAAGGTTGTGAATATGTGGCATAACCGCCTTGTTGGAGATGTGCAGCCGGGCGTGACCGAGAAGGTCACCTACACCCACATGCAGTTCTTCGAGGCAGACGAGCCTCTGCTCCCTGCCGGCCTTCTCGGCCCTGTGCAGGTTATCGGCCAGAAATAAGCCTTATCACTCAATAAAAAAAGCGGGTGTCCGTGACCGGACACCCGCTTTTTTGGAAACTATATTTCCGGACAACAAGCGGGCAAATTTCCCCTGCTTCCCCGGGATTCCGGCCAGATGCATATTCAAAACAGGCAGGGCGCTAAAATGTTTGTCGGAAATCAAGTTTAATTCGCTAATTTTGCGTTGAAACTATTAACTGACATCATACTGACATCATATGAGAGACCTGATCAGAGCCATCTGCCTCGTACTGATACTTTCCCTGCCGGCCGGCGTGTCGCACGCCAGGACCGAACATCCGATGTTTCTGAATTTCGAGCCGTCGGCGTACCGCTCCGCCAATCAGAACTGGAACATCGTCCAGGGTGCGGACGGCTTCATCTATGTCGCCAACCACAAGTGCCTTATGAGGTTCAACGGCATCACCTGGGACCGCTTCTATCCGTTCGGAGAGTCCAATCAGGAGGTGATCAGGTCAATCTCAGCGGATGCCAAGACAGGACGTATCTATGTCGGGTCCTATGACAAGTTCGGCTACTACTCCCCTGCCGACGAGTTCGGCGAACTGAAGTTCACCCTTTTGTCTGACAAGGTCGAAGGCCCGCTTGGCAACAATCTTTGGAGCATCTGCCCGGTCGGGGACAAGGTACTCTTCCTGTTCTTCTCCGCCTGGTATCTCTACGACCCTGCCACCGACGGGATTTCAAAGGGCAGGGTGACCTGGAAGCGCAGTTTTGTCTGGAACGATGACCTTTATGTCTCGGACGACACCCACATCAAACGTTGGGACAAGGACAAAGAATCTTTTGTCCCGGCCTTCGACAGGAATTTCCCGTCGACCGTCCTTGCCATCTGGGGCCGGAACGAGGATGAAGCGGCGGCCATAACCGAAGCCTCGGGAATAATCTCGGCCGGGCGGCGTGACAATCCGTCACTTCCCTACGAAGAACTCCAGGGAGGATGGCCTACTGTCAACAGGGCGCTTTGCACCTCCAAGGGCGACATAATAGCCGGCACGATCGAGAAAGGCCTTTACGCCTTCGCTCCGGACGGCAGCCTCCTCTGGCATCTTGACTCAAGCGTGGGACTCATCGACGACACGGTGCTAGCCCTTTTCGAGGACAACAGGGGGAACATCTGGGCAGCGATGGACAAAGGCATCGTCTGTGTCCTGAGCGACAGTCATTCGTTCATACCTGTCCCTACTTCTGAATATGGGAAAAAGACGACCCTGGACTTCAAGGACAACCGGATCTACCTCGGCACCAACCGCGGCCTTTTCGATGTCTCGGTGAAGAACCATATTGTCCACGTGGAGTCCTTAGGACTAAAGAAGCAGGTTTGGTCGATCTCCGATTTTGAAGACCTGCTGTTTGTAGGCGGCAACAGCGCCACCTACATCCTTCAGAACGGCAAGCTTGACAGGACCACGACAAAAGGCGGAGGGACCGGCATCCGCCCTGTGATGAAGAACAACCGATTGTTCCTTGTACAAGGCTCGAACAAAAATCTTCTTGTCTACGAACGGGCTTCCGACGGCCAGTGGACATTCAAAAACCTGATTTCGGGCCTGGCGCAGCCTGTAACAAGAATCGAGGTCGACCAGAACAACAACATCTGGCTCGAGAACAAATACTACGGAACGGTCAGGGTGACTCTCGGCGAAGACCTGGACAGCATCGAGTCCTCATTGAACTACAACACCCCCGGCCACGATGGACCGACAAGAACCCATCTGGCGAAAATCGAGGGAGAGATTGTCCTGTACGACTCGGGCGGGTTCTACCGCTATGACCCCAACTCCGACACGCTTGTCCCCGACCTCGGTCTTGACGGCATATTCACACCGCAGACCACGATAGAGAATGTGCTGCCGTGCGGTAACCACGAATATTGCTTTTTCGGCGATGGCAAAGCATACGTCCTCGACTGTTCCGATGCGGAGCCGCGGATTACGGAAATAATAGATTTCGACGCTTTCGACCTCACTTTGCCTGAATATTGGAACACAGTGAAGGTCATCGGCGACGGGCAGTGGCTGTTCCCTGTCGAAGAAGGGCTGTTCATATATTCAAGAAACAAGGGCCAGAAGTCCGCGTCCGCAGGGCAGAGCGTCAGAATCCTCAAGATCAAGGACTTGAACTCCGGGCAGGAATATCCTGTCTCACGCCGGGAGATCGATCTGCCCTACAGAGCCTCCATCTCGCTGGAGCTGGGCGTCGAAAACCACATAGGCGGATGCCCGGCCATTCAATGCCGGATGTCCAGGTACGACAAGGAGGAGCTGCTCTACGACAGCTATCATGGCCTTGACTTCCACAATCTGAAATCAGGAAAGCACACGTTGGAGATCTCGCTGATGGACCCGTTCGGGAAACCGGCGGAGAACCTGACTGCCCAGTTCCGAGTAAGCAGGCCGTGGTGGTCCTCCGGATGGATGATAGCTCTTTATGTGATCCTGCTCGGCGCTTTGGCTTACGGAGCGTATGGCATAGTCCATATTCTTATGAGCCGTCAGAAGGCCAGGCTGGAAGAGAAGAACAGGAAAGCGCTGGAGGAGGAGGAACTCAAGCACGAAAGGGATCTGATCAGCGTAAAAAACGAACAGCTGGAAAAGCAGGTCTTCATAAAGAGCAAGGAACTTGCGGCATATTCACTGATCGAGGCCAAGAGGAACGATGTGCTGGAGAAAATCGGCAGGATGCTGGCGGAGATCAGGGCCTCGAAACCGGAAGCCCTTTCCAAGGAAGACTACGACCTTCTGGACTCCGTCATAAAAGAGGGTCGGTTCTCGCAGGATGAATGGGACAAATTCTACGAGAATTTCGACCTGATCCACGACTCGTTCTTCCGGACTCTGAACGCAAGGTACGGAAACCTGTCCACGAACGACCTGCGGATGTGCGCCTACCTGAGACTTAACATGTCGAGCAAGGAAATCGCCACCGCGATGGGCATCTCTCCGAAGAGCGTAGACCAGGCGAAGTACCGCCTGAGGAAGAAACTGAACCTTGAGCAGCGTGCGTCACTGGAGCAGTTCCTTCTGAATATAGAGGGCTGAAACGCCCTGTAATCCAATCAAATATATTCCTTGTAGAGATTTTGTAGAGTCTGCAGACAGCCCCTTTTTCAGTCCTGTAGGGATTTAAACTGCGGCCTTGCGGTGTCGCGTGTCGAAAGAATATATATTTTTGGCGAAGATTAATAACGCCAAGACTATGTCTTTTAAAAACTACCTGAAGGTTGTCACGGGACTCCTTTGCTTCTGCGGCGTCGGATGTACCCAGGAAACCTCAACCCCGCTGGATCTATACAGTATAGAAGTCAGTGAAGATTCATTTTCTTTCAACGAGGATGGCGGATCGGCCACCTTCTATCTTTCCGCGAACGAGCAGTGGGAACTGAACACCTCTTCGGACTGGTTCAGCTTCACTCCGACTCAATCGTCGACTTCCACCGACAAGGCAGCCGTGACAATAAGCGTGCCTGAGTGGGATAAGGAAAACGCCGAGAGAACGGCGACACTTTCCATCAAGTGCGGCGACATCAAGACAGACGCCGTCGTGCGCAGATTCCTCACCATCACGCAGACCGGACCGAAAACGGCTGAAAGGGAGAAAGGAATCTGGAGCCTCAAGGACCTTATCAGTTTCGGAGAAGCGATCGCTTCAGCGACCGTGGACGCCGAGCCTGACTACAGCGCCTGGCAGGCCGAAGATGGCGTGATCTACCTGCGCAAGGACATTGACGCCGGTTCGGAGGCCCTTCCGCTTATGGGAGGCCAGACGACCGACAATGACACCCGGGGAGCGTTCGGAGCCACCTTTGACGGTCTGGGACACACAATAAAGGGAAAGCTTGTCAGCGACGGGCAGCCGTTGGTCGCCCTGTTCACAAGGCTGGCCCCTACCGGTGTGATCAGGAATCTCAATGTGGATGTGGACGCCTCGAACAAGTATGAAGGTGACGTGCAGAAGCACCTTGCTGGACTTGTCGGCTTCTGCGTGACCTCGACAAGCGGCAGCATCGAGAACTGCACCGTCAGCGGCAGCATAAAGCTGACCGGCACAGCCACTAACGCGAGAGTCGGCGGCATCGTCGCCTACGGCAGAGTCAACATCACCGGCTGCACGAACAACGCCTCGATCGAAGCCATCTCCACCAGAGTCGGAGGAATCTGCGGCGCCGGCGGCAACACCTACACGTTCACTGATTGCGTCAACAACGGCGACATCAATGTGACCTGCGACGCCGCTCAGGTTGGAGGAATAATGGGACAGCTCAACAAGCAGGTTCTGCTCGGCTGTGTCAACAACGGAAACATCACGGTGACCGGCGGCGGAGCCACGGTTGTCGGAGGTCTCGTGGGAGACAGTAAAGGAAAGCAAGGAGCCATCGGTTCAAAGGACGCTCCTTGTGTCAACAACGGAAACATCACCCTTAACGGTTCGGAGACAGAGTCCACGAACGCATCTGCGGCAGCCGGAATCACCGGAGACGTGACTGAATCCACGATCGTCATCTCGTACTGCACAAACAAAGGTACGGTCACGTCCAAGGCGGACAACAGTCTTGTCGCCGCAGCGGGCATAACCGGCTACACGAACAAGACCTGCACGATCTCCGATTGTGCGAATGAAGGCCAGGTCACAAGCGCCGCCAATGCCGGCGGAGTGCTTGGCAGGTCGACAGCGGCCACCAAGGTGACCTCCTGCTCGAACTCGGGAGACATCAAAGCCCTTGCTGGAGCCGCGACAACCCCTGCGTTCTTCGGATGCATCGTCGGCAACGGATCTTCCGTTGTCCTGAAGGATTGCACCTACGGAGGAACCGTGCTTGGCTCCAACGGATCATCGGATAATGCAAAAGGCAAATAAAAAGTTGACGATATGAGAAAATTTATACAAACCATCATCCTTGTATGCGCGGCGCTTTCTTTCCTTTCCATCCGGAACGCTGCCGCCGCCGAGCCGAGTCCTTGGTCAGTCACCGGCAAGGTTGTCGACCAGGCAGGAGAGCCTGTGATCGGAGCCGTCCTCACTGAAAAGGACGGCAAGGGTACGGCCGTCGTGGACCTTGACGGCAACTTCACCATCAATGTGGCCTCTTCCAATGCCACCCTGGCGGTGTCCGCCTTGGGTTATGACAACCTCACGGTAGGTGTGGCAGGAAGATCCCGGCTTGAGATAGTCCTCAGCGAGAAGAGTTTCAGCATCGATGAGGTGGTCGTGGTCGGCTACGGAACCCAGAAGAAGAAAGACCTTACAGGATCCGTTGTGCAGGTCGACATGAAGACAATGGAGGACAAGGAAGCCATCACCGTAGCGGACTACCTCCGCGGCGCCGTGGCCGGACTCAACATTTCCCGCAGCTCATCGGCAAGCGGACAGTCTTCCTTCGAGATCCGAGGGCAAACCTCCCTGGGCACAAGCACCCAGCCGCTGCTCGTCGTCGACGGTTCCATATTCAGTGGCAGCCTCAATGACATCAACCCTAGCGACATAGCGTCCGTGTCCGTGATGAAGGACGCTTCTTCCGCCGCCGTCTATGGCGCGAGCGCCGCGAACGGAGTCATCATCCTTACGACAAAACGCGGAGAGGGTGACAAGCCGAGGATCACTTTCAGCGCCAAGACAAGTATCGCGGCCCTGTACAACAAGCCAGAGTCATACGATGTGGACGGCTATCTTTCGATGAGGGCCGACTACCTTGTCGGAAACAGCAACATCAATCTGACTTCACCTGAATATTACACCAATCCTTACAAGCTTTCCACCGTCTCACTCGACCAGTGGATGTCCTACACAGACGCCGGCCAGTATGCCGACCCGACCGAAGTATGGCTTTCCCGTCTGGCTCTCAAACCGAACGAAAAGACCAATTACTACAACTACAAGTCGGTTGATTGGGTTGACGAGGTTTTCAGGACAGGTGTCCTGCAGGATTACAACGTCGGACTGTCCGGCCGGTCTAAAAACATCGACTACTATTGGTCGGTCGGCTACATGGACAACAAGAGCATCATCGTAGGAGACACCTACAACAACATCAGGTCCCATCTCAATCTTTCCACACACGTCACTGATTACCTGGAGGTTGGAGTCCGCGCGAACCTGTCCTTGAGGAAGGATGACAACCAGGATGTCAAGTGGGCGGCCGCCTACACCAACAGCCCGTTGGGCGACATGTACAACGAGGACGGCACCTACACGATCTATCCGAACGGAGAGAACATGGCCAAGAACCCTTTTGAAACCACGCAGAGGGAAATCTACAGCCGCAGGACGAACCTTCAGGCGACCACATTCGCCAAGTTGACCCTGCCATTCGGATTCACCTTCGAAAGCAACTACACCAACCACTGGAGGTACACCGAAAGCAACTCCTACATTCCGGCCTACACTCTGGACGGAGCCGACGAGAACGGAAGAGCGACAAGATCCTTCTCCAAGCAATATGAATGGTCTTTGGAGAACATCCTCCACTGGCAGAAGACTTTCGGAAACCATTCTTTCGACCTCACCCTTATGCAGAGTTCTGCCAAATGGATGCAGAATTCCACCACGGCCAAGGCGAGCGGATTCTCGACCACCGAGGCCCTGACCTGGCACGCACTCTCTTTGGCGGATGTATATTCAGCATCTTCAAGCGACGAGGAGGACACCAAAGCCTCCTACATGGCAAGGCTCAACTATTCCCTTATGGGAAAGTATCTCGCCTCCTTCACCTTCCGTCGTGACGGTTACTCAGCTTTCGGACAGGACAATCCTTGGGGAAATTTCCCTGCGGTCGCTCTGGCATGGAGAATATCCGAGGAGAAGTTCCTCAAGGGCAACCCGGTTGTCAGCAACCTCAAGCTGAGGGCTTCATACGGAAAGAACGGTAACAGCAACATCGGAAGATACACCGCGCTCGCCAGCCTTGCATCCGGATACTATCTGAACCAGGACAAGACTTCCGTCGTCACCACTTACCCTTCTTCGATGGGCAACAGCACCCTGCAGTGGGAAGAGACCCTGACGGCCAACATAGGCCTCGACCTCGGATTCTTCGACGACAGGATCAACCTCGCTCTTGAATATTACAATATGACGACCTCCAACATGCTGATGGACAGGGCGCTCCCTACGCTCACCGGCTACACGAAGGTAAAATCCAACCTTGGCGAGGTTGTCAACAAGGGCTTTGAGCTTACCCTCAACACCACAAACATCAGCAATTCCAAGATGAAGTGGACGACCGATTTCATTTTCTCCCTGAACAGGAACAAGATCACCCATCTTTACGGTGATATGGTCGACGTCTACGACGATGAAGGCAATGTCATCGGCCAGAAGGAAGCCGACGACCCGACCAACGGCTGGTACATCGGCCACGCCATCGACGAGATCTACGGCTACAAGCTCATCGGCATCTGGCAGATGGATGAAGCGGCCGAGGCGGCGGCGGTGGGACGCACCCCTGGTGACTACAAGACATACCTTGCCGAAGGCAGCACATCCTACTCTTCTGCGGATTATGTTTGGCAGGGCTACAGAAACCCTCGTTACAGAATGTCGATGAACAACTCGTTCAGGTTCAATTGCGGCCTGTCGCTCTCGTTCCTTCTCCGTTCCGAATTCGGACACAAGAAATCCTGCAACGAACTCAATGTCGGCGGATACGGCGACAGGATCTCCCAGATGAAATTCCCGTACTGGACGCAGGAGAACCAGTCTGACGAATGGGGCAAGCTTGGAGCCGCCCAAACCGGCAACATCTACAAGAACGCCTCCTTCCTCAGAATTGAGAATGTCTCCCTGTCATACCGTCTGCCGTCCAGATGGCTCAAGAAGGCAGGAATAGAGGAGACCAAGTTGAGTTTCAATGTGGACAACGCCTACTGCTTCAACTCCTGGCTGTATTTCGATGTGGAGACCAAGACTCCTATCCCTACGACCTACACAGTCGGCCTCAGTTTAACCCTTTAATTGGAAACGATATGAAAAAGAAGATATATGGAATAGCCGCTCTCATCGGCACTTTCCTGATGCTCGCATCCTGCAACGATGAATGGCTTGAGCCTGTCCAGCCGTCCGGTCTGAATCCGGACAACACCTACAGCACCTACGAGGGATGTATGGGTCTGGTCACCAAGCTGTGCGCGGAACTGCGCCCGGAGGTGATGGACCGAAGCAGCAACATGAGATGGTCCCTCGAAGGTTCCGACCTGGCAGCTCTTGTGAACGGAAGCCCGAGAGACTACAACACGATGATGGTGCCTTCGATCGGAGGCAAGATACAGAGTTTCTGGGACGACTCGTTCAAGAACATCACCAGAGCCGCCGTGCTTGTCTCCAGATCCGAGACAATGGACGCCAGCGAAAGCGATAAAGCCAAGATAAAGGCTTACGGAGAGTTCTTCCTGGGATATTGGTACTACAGGGTGATCACCACCTACGGCAATGTCCCTCTCATCACCGAAGAGATCTCGTCCCCGAAACTGGATTTCCAGACTTCAACCTGCCAGCGTATCATCAACACGATGATTCCTATGCTGGAAGAAGCGGTCGGCAACCTTCCTGAAAGCTGCGACGCCGGAGAGGTCTCCAAGGCCGCCGCGCAGATGGTCCTCACCAAATACTACCTGATGAACGGTGATTTCCAGCTTGCCGCCGACACCGCCACAGACATCATAAACACCCCTGGACTGGCTCTGATGAAGAGCAGGTTCGGAGCGCTTGTGTCCACGCCTAACGCAAAGATTCCTAACGCCAACGTGATGACCGACCTTTTCTACAAGTACAACGCTTCGCTCGCGGAGAACACGGAGAAGATTCTTGTAGTCCTTGACGATGTCCTCGCGAATGGAAATTCTTCCAACGGCAGCGAGAAGATGAGAGAGTATCTTGTGGAATGGTACAACGGGCAATATGACTCCCCGCAGCCAGAACAGAAGCAGAGCCGTACCAAAGGAAAAGGTGTGAAGAGCACCATCGACGGAGCCACCGGCGGTCCTGGACCGTTCGATTTCTCCTCCGACCCGGCTGAGAACCTCCAGATCCTCTGGACCGGACGAGGAATCGGCGCTTCCAAGCAGACTGACTATTTCGCGAAAAGAATCTGGGACGGATCCGACTTTGACACCGACATGCGCCACACGCAGCCTAACTGGTACCATATGGAAGATCTTGTGTACAATGTCAAGACATCCAAGGTCTACGGACAGCATCTTGTGAAAGAGAACTGCAGCGACACCCTGCGTTGCTGGGGAGAGATCGTGTACAACAAGGTTGTGGTTGAGGAAGAGAACCGTCTGGAAAACAATTACAATGTGCTTGGCGGCTATCAGGACTGGTACATCTTCCGTCTCGCGGAGGCGTACCTTCTCAGGGCCGAGGCTTATACCTGGCTCGACAAAGGCAGCGAAGCCGCCGCTGACATCTCGGTGATAATGCAGCGCGCCGGAGCGAAACCGTTCACCGGAGCCGCCACTCTGGACGATGTCCTTGACGAAAGGGCGAGGGAGCTGTACATCGAGGAGTTCCGCCGCAGCGAACTTGTC
>CAVJKE010000020.1:0-13833 GCA_963649695.1 bacterium | reverse complement strand
CTACGCCACCGCGGACGACGAGATCCGCCCGGCGATGAACGGAATATTCTTCGATTTCGGCCCGGAGTCCACGACCCTCGTGGCTTCCGACTCCCACAAACTGATCTGCTACACGGCCGCCGAGGTCCAGACCCCGGAGAAGTGCTCGTTCATCCTGCACAAGAAGCCGGCCGGCGTGCTGAAGTCGATCCTCAACAAGGACGACGGCGACGTCGAGATCTCCTTCGACTCCAGCACCGTCCTTTTCACCTTCGGCAAGACCACGATGGTGTGCAGGCTGATCGTCGGAAAGTACCCGAAGTACCGCGACGTGATCCCTCAGAACAACGCCAGCGTGCTGAAGATCGACAGGAACCTGTTCCTCAACACGGTAAGACGCGTGTCAGTGTGCGCCAACAAGGCTTCCAACCACATCAAGCTCGACCTCAAGCCGGGCCAGATGGAGGTCACCGCGCAGGATCTCGGATTCGCCATCGCGGCCTACGAGAAAGTGTCCTGCGACTACAACGGCGACAACATCTCGATCGGGTTCAAGTCCAACTTCCTCACCGAGATCCTCAGCAACATAGCCTGCGAGACAGTGGTGATGAAGTTCGCCGACGCCCGCAGGGCCGCCCTCATCGTACCTTCTGACGATGACGAGGCCTACGGCAAGATCTGCGGCATCCTTATGCCGATCATGGTTTAGCGACAACTGGTATGGAACTCTCTCTCGAAAGGCCTCTGCTCTTTTTCGACATCGAAAGCACAGGCCTTAACATTGTCAATGACTGCATTGTGGAGCTCAGCTTCGTCAAGGTTTTCCCTGACGGCCACCACGAGGTGAAGACCTGGAGGGTCTGCCCGTGGGACTACACGAATCACAGGCAGCATCCTATGGAGCCGAGCGCCTCGGAGGTGAACGGCATCAAAGACGAAGATGTCAAGGATGAGAAGAAATTCCTTGAGATCGCGCCTGAAGTGGTCGAATGGCTGAAAGACAGCGACCTCGCCGGCTACAACTCCACGAAGTTCGACCTCCCTATGCTCGCGGAGGAGATCGAAAGAGTCCGGAAATATTGCAGGATGAGGATCGAAGACGCGAAGACACCTGAGGAAAACAAAGCGAAGGCGCGGGAGACCCTGGCCGCGATCGACATCGACCTGCACACAAAGCAGATGGTCGACGTGCAGACGATCTACCACTATATGGAGCCGCGCAACCTCAAGGCCGCCTACAGGTTCTACTGCGGCGGCGAGGATTTCGACAACGCCCACTCCGCGGAGGCCGACACGATGGCAACCTACGAGGTGCTGAAAGGCCAACTGGACATGTACCAGAAGGCGGACAAGTACCACACGCAGATTCTGAAGAACAATGTCGAATTCCTGTCGGGAGTCGCCGGCAGACCTCACACAGTCGATTTCGCCGGCAGACTGGTCTTCGGGAAGAACAATGAACCGACAATCAGTTTCGGAAAGCACAAAGGCAAGACCGTGCGCGAGATCTACGAAACAGAACCTTCCTATTTCGCCTGGATCGAGAATGGCGACTTCACGATGGACACCAAGGAGCAGTTCCGCCGCCTGAAGGAAAAGTTCGACAAGGAGAAGAAGGTAGCGGCGAAAGCCGCCGAGGCGCAGTCCGGCAAGCCCCTTGAAGGAGAAGACTTTGACAATGCCGTAGCGAGTCTTAAGGACAAATTCGGAGGCGGAAGGCTCTTCTGACGTTCCAATTTCAGCCGAATGCGATGAACATAATCGTCAAGACATCGTCCGGACACGTCATCGTGCGCCCCGACACCACCTGGGAGAAGGACAACGAGGACTTCTACCCACCGGAATTCGTGGACAGACTGACATATTCACCTGTCTTTTTCGCAAGGATCCTGAAACCGGGCCGCAGCGTCGGCCGCAAGTTCGCTGGACGCTACTACGACTCCGTCGGTTTCGGAGTCCTGCTCTACCCTGAGAACCTGGTCGGAGACACCCAGGAAGGTTTCGCACACGCATCCTGCCTGGACCACACCTCGTTCCTGCCCGCTCCCCTGCTGCCGCCTTCAGCCGTGCCTGGAGCCGCAGCCCCGACAGCGGAACAGGACGAAGCCACGACGGGGAACCGCTTCAGCATATTCATAGACGGCAAGGAGGACTTCTCTTCCGCCGCAGCTTCTTTGAATATGGTCGAGGAGGCGCTTGTGGAGGCCACCCGCTTCTGTTACATCCGCACGGGAGACCTGCTCGCCGTCGAGCTTGCGGCGCGCCGTCCGCTGACCTGCCGTCCTTCTGACGGAAAGTCGGCGACCATCCGGGTCACAGGGACTTTCAATGAGGAGAAACCGCTTGATTTCCAGATAATTTTCTAAGTCCGTCAAGAATAGGGAACAACAATCCAACCGGGAATTTACAGAAAACAAGACGGAGGATTTTGACAGCCATCAAAATCCTCCGTTCGCTTTCTATCCACTTCCGGACTACATCTTCATAAGTCGGCGGAAGCCGGCGGCCACGCGGCCGAGTCCCTGTTCGAGACGCAGACGCGGACAGGCAAGGTTGATGCGGACGAAACCGTCCCTGCCGTACATCACGCCGGAATTGATCCAGACCTTCTCATTCTCCAGAAGGCTGTTCTCGATCTCGTCAGAGGACATCTTCAAGGCGCTGACATCCACCCAGGCCAGATAGGTCCCTTCAAGCTTGGTCACCGGGAATTCAGGGAGTTCCTCCTCGAAGAGGGAAACCAGCATCCTGTAGTTGTCGAAGATGTAGCTGTTCAGTTCCTTGAGCCACGGCTCTCCCTCATTGTAGGCCGCCTGGAGGGCGATGACTCCGAACGGATTCACATCGCAGACCTCGTTGATGTTGATGACCCTGTCTATCATCATCTTCCACTGAGGATTGTTGGTGATGATGTTGGAGATTCCAAGGCCAGCTATGTTGAAGGACTTGCTCGGCGAATTCATAGTGACCGTGTTGTCCTGAGACTCCTTCGAGATGGAAGCCATCGGGGTGAAGTGATACCCCGGCATCTCCAGCTCGCAGTGGATCTCGTCGCTGATGACGATGACACCGTTCCTGCGGCAGATGTCGGCCACCCTTTCAAGATCCTCCTTCGGCCACACCCTTCCGCAAGGGTTGTGAGGGTTGCAGAAGAGCAGCACCTTGGCCATAGGGTCGGCCGCGCGTCTCTCAAGATCCTCGAAGTCAATGTACCAGGTAGCCTGGTCACCCTCAAGGTCGTAGATGAGTTTGTTCTCGGACAACTCACAGAGATTGTTCCTGGCGGTGGAGAAGAAACAGTTGTAGGCTGGAGTCTGGATGATCATCTTCGGAAGTTCTCCGTGAGGCCCTCTGCCTCTGTCCGGTTTCTCCACGACCTGGCCGTCGATGACTTCGTACTGGGTCAGGGCCTTCACCACCACCGACATCGCAGGCACGACTCCCGGAATGTAGGAATACCACTCCTTCTCGGTATGCCAGCCTCTGCGGCGGCTCCACCAGTCTATGGCCGACCGGTAATAGGAATCTGGTACGTGGGTGTAGCCGAAAATTCCCTGGTCCACCCGCTTGCGGAGAGCCTCAACTATCTGCGGTGCGACCTTGAAATCCATATCGGCCACCCAGAGCGGAATCACATCCTCGGAAACCGGTCCGACCGGGCTTTCAGCGTCCCATTTCACACAGTCTGTCCCGCGTCTCGCGGTCATCTCGTCAAAATTATACTGTCCCATTCAAATCCGTTTTGAAATTATCCTGCAATATAGCAAAAAACCATCAGTAAAAAACCATAAATTCGCGGGAAGCAAAGAAATTCACAGGATGAGGATTTATGAATATATCATCGCGGCAGCGGCGCTGGTTCTGTCCGTCTGCGGCTGCGCACGGGGATCCGGCGAGGCCGGGGCCGGCGACGACCCGCAGCCACAGTTCCTTGACATAGAGGAACTTCCCGAGGGAGAATATTCATTGACAAGCGTCTCGCCTTTCGACGGAAGCCGCGACACCCTTGTTGTAGACCGCCCGCTGAGGCGGCTCATCGTGATGAGCACATCCCACATCGGCTTCCTGCGCGCCATCGGGAGCGAGGAAGCGATAGCCGGGGTCTCGGGCAGTGAATATGTCTGCGACACGGCGGTGGCAAGGATGGTCGGGGAAGGCTCCGTCCTTGATGTCGGCTACGAGGCCGCCCCGGACTACGAGAAGATCCTCGGCCTGAAACCGGACCTGCTCCTGACCTACAGCGTCTCGGCCTCGGAATCCCGGTTCATCTCACGGCTCAGGTCGCTGGGGATCAGGACCTTCATCGTCAACGAGCATCTTGAAAGCCACCCGCTTGCCAGAGCGGCCTACGTCCGCCTTTTCGGAGCGCTGACCGGAAAGATGGCCGCCGCGGATTCCGTGCTGAGGACCGTGAGCGCAGGTTACACAGCCCTGCGGGACTCGGTCAGAAAGGCCGGCGACAGCCAGAGAAAGATCCTCGTCAACATCCCGTACAAGGACCAGTGGTACATTCCGGGCGGGGACAACTACCTCACAACCCTGTTCCGAGATGCCGGAGGGCAGATTCTCGGGGCCGCCCCCGGAACTTCAGTCAGCCGCTCGACATCCATAGAGGAGGCTTACGGCCTGTCCAAAGAGGCCGACCTCTGGATGGATGTCAGCTGGTGTTCCACAAGGAGCCAGCTGCTCGAAGTCAATCCGCTCTTCGAGGACTTCATCGGCAACATCTCCCGGAACGCCGAGGCCGCAGGCCACAGCGGAGAAAGCATAGTCTGGAACGACAACAAGAGGCTCAATCCAAAGGGAGGCAATGATTTCTGGGAAAGCGGGGTGACAAGACCCGACCTTCTGCTCCGTGACCTGACACGGATTTTCCATCCGGCCGGAGAGCAGGAAGCGGAAATCATCTACTACAGGGAAGTCAGATAGCGGTCCGGAAGCCGTTTCAAAACAGACGGTCGGACTCAAGCGTGAACATCACCGAGGCTCTGGTTCTCGGCAGGGTCTGCAGATTCGTGACATCCTTGGCGGTGAGGCCGTTCCCCACACTGATGGACCGCAGAGCCTCGGCCGCTGACTCGAACGCGAGAGACGGCGTGTTGTTGTTCTCGCTAAGATGGCAGAGGAACAGGTTCCTCAATCCCGGATGCCAGAACCGTCTGATGGCGAAGGCGCACTCGTCATTGCTGATGTGGCCGTTGCCCTGGCAGATCCGCATCTTGAGTTCGTGGGTGTAAGGGCCTCCGATCAGCATCGCAGTGTCGTAGTTCGACTCGAAGACCACAGCGTCGGCTCTGCGGGCATATTCAATGGCCTCGTCTGTCACCCTGCCGGCGTCGGTCATCAGAAAGAAGCGCACCCCGTTCCATTCTATGAAGTAGCCTATGGTCTGGGTTGCGTCGTGGGGGACGATGAAATGGCTCACAAGAGGCATCGACTCCTCAGGAGCGGCAGAGTCCAGGATGATTCTTAGAGGCTCTCCGTCCGGCAGCGTCCGGATGCAGGAAGCGATGTAGTCCTTTGTGAAGGTGTGCCGCCGCAGCGCCTCGTCAAGCACATTGGTGGCGTAGACAGGCTTTTGGAGATGCTTGCAGTACGATCCGAGATGGCGGATGTGGTCCAGATGGTCGTGGGTGACAAGGACGGCCTGGAAGGAATCCGTGCCCAGCCCTTGGTCAGAAAGCGTCTTCTTCAGACGGCGGACGCTCACGCCCGCGTCGATGAGAAGTCCGTGGCTTCCGTCCGTAAGAAAATAGCAGTTGCCGCAGCTGCCGCTTGAAAAACTCAGGAACTTCAGCATCACTTGTTGTCCTCCTCGCAGTATTTCGAGATCACGCTGTAGGCGTCGGCCACGCCGAGTTCACCTGCCCGCGACAGGTCTATACAACCTTTCTCCTTGTCTTTCAAATAGATAAGCACAAGACCGCGGTTGTAGTAAGCGTCACCCATATAAGGGTAGACGCCGATGGCCTTGGTGTAGTTGTCCACCGACTCCACGAACTTGGAGGACAGACAGTAGAGGTTGCCGAGGTTGAAGTAGACATAAGGCACTCCCGGCATTATCCTGTCGGCGGCGAGCATGTCCTCGATGGCCTCTGAATAGTCATAAGTCCTGTTGACCTGGTCGCTCACCCTCGCCCTCGTCGTACCCTTGTCATCCATCGTCAGGGTCTGCACATTGCTCTCGATGGAAGAGATGAAGTCGATCATCTCGGCCCTCAGCACTCCCCTGTTCAGATGGTAGAAGGCCTTGTAGTACTCAGAGTACTTGCCCTTGCCTTCAGCCTTGACGGCCGCGTCGAACTGTGAAAGCGCGGCGGTGAACTGATTGGACTGGACATCGTAGAGACCTCTGATGAAGGCTCTGTCCGAGTCCGTCAGAGACCCGGGGTCGCCGGCGGAAAGATAGGTGTCCCCGTACAGGGAAGCGTCGAAGCCGTTGGCGAAGACAGGCTTGACAAGCGAGTCGGAATTCGTGACGGCCATCGTGATCGGCGAATCCGCTATGAACTTGTCGATCAGCGGGTTCTCGTAGCGGTAGCGCAGAGCGATGTTCTGGATGTCGCGGGTGGCTGAAAGGCTGAACTTGTACAGCGGTTTCAGACGGATGTTTATGTCGCGGTTCTGGAGAAGCTCGTTGTCGAAGTCCTTCTTGGCGAAATCGGCGTCGAGGGCGAGCAGGGAACTGTACTTCTTGGTAGTGTCGGCGAACGAACCTTCATCGGTGGCGTTCTTGGCCCGGTAGTCCTGCACCTTCTTGCGGGCGGTCTCGTAGTCCTGTTTCGAGGACTTCGTGCGGCCGAGCATCGTCTTGACGTAGGAGCGGTTCATGTAGGCCTTGGCGAAATCCGGATAGAGTTCGATGGCCTTGTCGTAATCGTCCAGGGCGTCGAGCCAACGTCCCATCCGGACGAAGTACGAGGCTCTGTTGTAGTACGCCAGCACATTCTCAGGATTGATGTTGATCACCCTGTCCATGTCCGCCAGCGCACCTTCCATATTCCCGACCTGGGCGTTGATGAGGCTTCGATTGTAGAGAGTCAGGGCGTTGCCCGGCTCATCCCGCAGCACCCTGTTCAGGTCAGACATCGCGGCGTTGTAGTTGTTCTGGTCGTAGTACATCAGCGCCCTGTTGAAGTAGGCGAAGGTGTTGGTCGTGTCCAGTTTGATGGCCTTGTCCATGTCGGCGATGGCCTCCGGGTACCGCTTCATCTGGGCGTAGACCCGGCCTCGCCTTATGTAGCCTTCAGGGTCGAAGCGGTCCATACGGATCGCCCTGTTGTAGTCGTCGAGGGCCTTGACGGTATCTTTCAGGAACAGGTAGGAGGCGCCGCGGTTCAGGTAGGCGGACGGGTCCTTCGGCTCCTTGCGGATGTAGGTGTCGAAATCATCCACAGCCTTGTCGAACTGCTGGGCGAGGAAATAGGTCACTCCCCTGCTGAAATACAGGCCGTTGAGACCCGGCCTGAGTTCCATAGCCCTCTTGAGGTCGGCCAGAGCCTCGTCATACTTGCCCGAACGGGAGAGAGTGATGGCCCGGTAGTGGTAGCCGTTGGTGAAGACAGGATTGAGGCGGACCGAAGTGTTGAAGTCCGACTGCGCGCCCCTGAGGTCACCGAGGTTGTACTTCGCGATGCCGCGGTAGAAAAAGGTCCAGCAGTCGGTGGTGTCAAGCCTCGCCAGCACGTTGAAGAGGCTTATGGCTTCTGAATATTTTCCCTCCGACAGGGCCTTCCGTCCCCTGAAGGAAAAGACATCCTTGTCGTACTGCGCGTTGCAAGCCAAAGCGAAGCACAAGAGGAATGTCAGAGCCACAACTACTTTTTTCATCGACCTTTTACTTTATAATTCTCCGCAAAATGCCTAATTTTGCATTTTGCAAAAATACCGCTTGCAAAGATAAACATTTATCGTGCCTTGAAGACGTATTTCAGTAAATTTTTCATACCCATACTCCTCTTCGCCTGTGGAGCGGAGCTGTCCGCGCAGCAGACAAGCCGGGGGATGGTGGCCTCCGGGACCAACGCCGAGAAGGTCGTGAGCGAGGAAGGGCTGCACTCCGATGTGGAGTTCATCTCGGACACTCTCTTCCACGGCAGGGCCATCGGCTCGAAAGGGGCCAACGAGATAGCCTTCTGGCTCACGCGGCGGTTCACCGAGACCGGCCTGAGGCCGATGAACGGCAGCATGGTCAAGTCGTTCACGACTGCCGACGGGACCGTGGGCAGGAACATAGTCGGCTTCCAGCCGGGCAGACGCACGGGGTCGAAAGAGATGTACGTGATAGTGGCCGCCCACTACGACAGCCACGGAGAGATCGACGGGAGGATCTACCCGGGGGCGGACAACAACGCCTCGGGCGTGGCGGCCCTCGTCAGCCTCGCCAGGATGTTCAGCAAGATGGAATCGCTCGGCCGCCTTTACGGAAAGAACCTTATCTTCGTGGCCACGGACGGCGGCGAGAAGAATTCGGCGGGGGCGGAGGCTCTGATGGCCGACATAAAGGCCGGGGTCCTGAAAGACCCGGTCAGCGGCAAGCCCGTCACCCTTGACAAAATCCACTCGGCGGTTGTGCTGGACATCCTCGGAAGCAGCCTCGCCCCGGTCAGCAAAGGCAGGGAGGATTTCCTGATAATGCTCAGCGGCGGCCAGTACACCTTCGACCTGGCGAGAGCCAACGAGGGGAAAGGCCTCGGGCTTGAGCTGGCCACGAACTACTACGGGAGCAAGAACTTCACGGACATGTTCCTCAACCGGGTCGGCGACCAGAGGGTCTTCGCCTCCGCGGGACTGACGCACGTGCTCTTCACCTCAGGCATCACGATGAGGACCAACAAGGTCTCAGACACGATAGACACAATAAATTTCGGAATATTGCGTAAAAGAATATTCCTCATCTTCCACTGGTTAGAGAAAATACTGTAACAATGAGAGAATTCTGGTCAATGATGAAGCGTTACATCGCTCCATTCAAGAAATTCATAGGCGGAGCGGTCGTTCTGAACATCCTTTCGGCCGTGTTCAACATCTTTTCCTTCGCCTTGATCGTTCCGATGCTCCGCATCCTGTTCAACATCAGCACAAAAGTCTACACCTTCACCCCGTGGGACCAGGTCTGGAGCCTGCCGTACAAGGATATGGGCGACGCTGCCACGACGAACCTTTACTATATGCTGGAACAGTGGATCGCCACCTACGGACCGTCAATGGTGCTGCTGGTCCTCTGCCTCTTCCTCGTGGTGATGACCGGACTCAAGACCGCCTGCTACTTCGGCTCGGCGGCCGTGATGGTGCCTATCAGAAGCGGCGTCGTCAAGGACATCAGGCTGGACATCTACAAGAAGATTCTTTCCCTGCCTCTCGGCTTTTTCTCCGAGGAGAAGAAGGGCGACATCATCGCCAGGATGAGCGGTGACGTTATGGAGGTCGAGAACTCCATAACAGGCTCCATCGAGATGCTCATCAAGAACCCTATCCTCATCATCCTCTACTTCGCGGCCCTGATCGTGATCAGCTGGAAGATGACGGCGTTCACCATCCTGTTCGCCCCTCTGATGATGTGGATAATGGGAGTGGTCGGAAGGACCCTCAAGAGAAGGTCCACGGAGATGCAGCAGGTCTGGAGCGAGGTGATGTCGCAGGTCGAGGAGACCCTCGGCGGACTCCGCATAATCAAGGCCTTCCTCGCCGAGAAGAAGATGACGGGACGCTTCGACGCGGCCACGGACTCGATGCGCAGAAAGACCAACAAGGTCGTCATCCGCCAGTCGCTGGCGCATCCTGTCAGCGAGTTCCTCGGCACCGTCCTCATCGTGATCGTGCTGTGGTTCGGAGGCACCCTGATCCTCGGTGACAAGGGCGGCATCGACGCTCCGATGTTCATCTACTACATGGTCATCCTCTACAGCATCATCAACCCTATCAAGGACTTCGCCAAGGCCGGGTACGCCATCCCGAAGGGTATGGCCTCGATGGAAAGGATCAACAAGATCCTCAACGCCGAGAACGACATCGTCGAGACCGCCGAGCCTAAGAGCCTTGACAGCTTCAACGACAAGCTTTCCTTCGAGCACGTCACCTTCCGCTACCCAGCCGGCCACAAGGATGTCCTCAACGATGTGAGCTTCGATATTCCTAAAGGCAAGACGATCGCCATCGTGGGTGCGTCCGGCGCGGGAAAATCCACTCTTGTGGACCTGATCCCGAGGTTCTACGACGTGACCGGAGGCAGGATCACCATCGACGGCACCGACATCAGGAACGTGCGCATCGCTGACCTGCGCAGCCTCATCGGCAACGTCAACCAGGAGTCCATCTTGTTCAATGACAGCATATTCAACAACATAGCCTTCGGTGTGGAGAACGCCACGCTCGAAAGCGTGATGGAGGCGGCGAAGATCGCCAACGCCCACGAGTTCATAATGGAGAAGGAGGGCGGCTACGACTTCGTGGTCGGCGACAGGGGCGTCAAGCTCTCCGGCGGACAGAGGCAGAGGATAAGCATCGCCAGGGCGATCCTGAAGAACCCGCCGATCCTCATCCTCGACGAGGCCACCGCCTCTCTCGACACCGAGTCCGAGAAGATCGTGCAGGAGGCTCTTGACAGGCTGATGTCCACAAGGACCACCATCGCCATCGCCCACAGGCTCTCGACCATCCGCAACGCCGACGAGATCGTGGTTCTGGACGAAGGCAAGGTCGTGGAGGTCGGCAAGCACGAGGAACTCCTTGCACTCGGCGGCATCTACCGCAAGCTCAACGACATGCAGGCGTTGTGATTTCAGGAATATGAAGCCGCGGTTCCGGGAATATGAGGGGAAGACTCCCTACCGGAATTCTTCTAAGATCCGATTTTGAGACAGTAGCGAAATGTTAAGGAAACATCTGACCACAATAGCGGCACTGCTGATGACAGCCGCGGCGACAGCGCAGACAGTGAAGGATTTCAAGGATGCCGTCGATTCTCTCCAGGTCAGTCTGGCCGCGAGGACCGGACTGAAAGCACAGGTCAAGGCCAACAAAGTCGTCAGAAGAGGTCTTGAGCTTGATTTCCACTTCACGCAGGCCCTCGGGGAGTTTTCCTGGAGGCCGGCCGATGTCGGATGGCTGCGGGGCGAACTGGCCCGGCTGATGCCGGAATCCTGCTCGAAGTACAACATAGGGGCGGTCTACGTGGGCAGACAGACGCTCGAATCTCTCGCTGTTCCGGATCCGGGGAATGACGGCATTCCTGCCGCAAGCGCCTTCAGGACAACCGACCCGAAGAGTTCTTCACACATATTCATAAGCAAGGCGGACAGGCAGGAGTTTTCAAAAGGCCTCTCTGGCAGAAACATCGCACTCTGGCAGAGCCACGGCCGCTACTTCGAGGAGAAGACGGACAGGTGGGAATGGCAGCGCCCTCCCCTCTTCCAGACCGTCGAGGACATGTACACGCAAAGTTACGTGCTGCCTTTCCTGATCCCGATGCTGGAGAACGCCGGGGCCTACGTGATGACTCCGAGAGAAAGGGACACACAGACCTACGAGGTGGTCGCCGACAACGATCCGGCCTTCGAGGAAGGACGTGGAGAAAAGGTCAGAATTGAGGGAAGATATTCAGAGACAGGAACTTGGTCAGACGCAGGAGTCGGCTTCGCCGATGCCAAGGCGACATATTCAGGCAAAGAGAATCCGTTCCGGATGGGGACGGCGAGGCAGGCGCGCTGCCAGGCAGGGGCCACCGCCACCGCCCAGGCCCGCTGGACCCCGGAGATCCCCGAGCGCGGATCCTATGCGGTCTACATTTCCTACAAGTCGCTGCCGCACAGCACTCCTTGCGCCAGCTACACCGTCCGCCACCTCGGAGGCGAAAGCAGGTTCGTCGTCAACCAGAGGATGGGCGGCGGCACCTGGATCTACCTAGGCACCTTCGATTTCGATGAAGGGGCGGAAGGCTGCGTGATCCTCGACAACAGCGTGCCGGAAGGCTGGCAAGCCCCGAAGAACTCTGTCATCACGGCGGATGCGGTGCGCTTCGGAGGCGGCTACGGCAAGATCGCCAGAGGCCACAAAGACTCCCCTGTCAGTGAATATGCCACCTCGGGTCTTCCTTCATTCACCGAGGGGGCCTACTACTGGATGCAATGGGCTGGATGCGACTCCACAATCCTTTCCAGCCACGAGGACGACTACACCTCCGACTATGCCGACAGAGGGGCCTGGGTGGGCTGGATGTCCGGCGGCTCGAGGACGAATCCGAAAGCGGAAGGACTCGGGATCCCTGTGGATCTTTCGCTGGCCTTCCACACCGACGCCGGCACGACTCCGAACGACTCTATCGTCGGCACACTCGCCATCTACACCCTCAAATGCGACGGAAGCGACAAGTTTCCGGACGGGGAGAACAGACTCCAGCAGAGGACGTACGCCGATTTCGTCCAGACCCAGGTCGTGGGCGACATCCGAAGCGGCTTCAACCCTGAATGGAGGCGAAGAGGACTATGGGACCGCTCCTACAGCGAGTCGCGCACGGCCACGGTCCCGGCGATGATTCTGGAACTGCTTTCGCACCAGAACTTCGCCGACATGAAGTTCGGACTCGACCCGACATTCAGATTCACGGTCTGCAGGGCCGTCTACAAAGGCATACTCAAATTCCTCAGCGCACGCTACGGCTGCGCCTACGCCGTGCAGCCTCTGCCGGTGAACTCCTTCGCCACCTCCTTCTGCGGGGATCCGGCGGACGGCGGGGACGGGATCAAAGTCCTGCTGAGCTGGAAAGAGACCGCCGACACGCTTGAGTCCACGGCCGCCCCTACCGGCTACATCCTCCAGACACGGATCGACGACGGAGTCTTCGACGAGGGTACGGTCATCAAGGACGTGAAGACCACCGGCGGAGTGTCCCGGACAGAGGTCACGGTCGCACCCGGACACATCTACAGCTACAGGATAACGGCTTTCAACGAAGGCGGAAAGAGTTTCCCGTCCGAAACTCTCAGCGTGGGTGTCCCTGAAAACGGGAACGGAGGTACAGTGCTGGTTGTCAACAACTTCACGAGACTTTCAGCCCCGGCCTGGCACGACACGCCTGACCACGCAGGCTTCGACAACAGCGTCGACGGCGGAGTGGCCTACGGCAAGGAGATCAATTTCATAGGCGAGCAGTACGAGTACAGAAGGACTCTGCCGTGGCTGGACGATGACAATCCAGGCTTCGGCGGCTCCTGGACGGACAAGGCCGGAGAGGTCTACGCCGGCAACACCTTCGACTACTGCGGCATCCACGGCAAGGCCCTGATGGCCGCCGGCTATGCCTTCCATTCCGCCGGAGCGGACGCATTCAGCTCCGACGCAGACCTGTGCCAGGGCGACAAGGCTGTCGACCTTGTCTGCGGCAGACAGGTCACCACCGTCGTCGGGACGGGCAAGGTGGCCGACCGGTTCCAAGTCTTCCCGCAGAACCTTCAGAACGCTCTCAAGGAAGCCTCTTCCAATGGTGTCGGCCTGATTGTCTCCGGCGCCTACATCGGCACGGATGTCTGGGACTCAATCTACCCTGTGAAGAAGGACAGCCTCACGACGGTCAGCACAAAGGAATTCGTGGAGAAGACCCTCGGCTACCGCTGGATGACAGGCTTCGCCAGCCGGAAAGCCACGGTCAGGCCGATGAAGTGCAAAGCGCTCGACCTCAGAGGAAAGGTCGGGGCGGTAGAGTTCTATAAAGACAGGAATCCTCTGATGTACAATGTCGAGAATCCTGACGGAATCGTGCCTTCAGGCAAGTCGGCCGGCACTTTCCTCCGCTACACAGACACCTGCGTCTCGGCGGGAGTCTGCTTCGAGGGAGAAGGCTACAGGGCTGTCAGCCTT
>CAVJKE010000019.1:0-13921 GCA_963649695.1 bacterium | reverse complement strand
GTACGGGCCGTTAATTTTTTGCAACTATGAAGAATGCTTTCCGTTTCTTTTCCGCCGCCGCGATGGCCGGAATCCTGGCGCTTTCCGCCGTGACCCTGTCTTGTAACAAACTGAAGAACGAACCGGAGTCCCAGGGTACTCTGAGCTGGAGATTCTCCTCCGGACTTTTGACCAGAGCCGCTGTGGAACTGCCTGACACAGACGCTTTCATCCTGACCGTGACCAATTCGGGTGGCGAAGTCATCTATGACGGAGCCTACGGCGACTCGCCTGAGTCTTTGCTGCTGAATCCTGGCAGTTACACAGTCAAGGCTGTCTCAAGAAAATTCGACAAGCCTGAATTCTCCGCCCCTCAGTTCGGTGACGAGCAGGTGGCTGTGGTGCAGGCGGGGACCGGCACCAAGGTGCGGCTCAGTTGCACTCAACTCAATTCCGGTCTCAGAATGAGGCTCGAGAAGGATTTCACCGCCGCCTATCCGTCCGGAACCGTGGTCGTTATCTCCTCCGACGGAGAACTTGACTACGCCGCTTCCGAGAAACGGATCGGCTACTTCAAGCCGGGCAGTGTCACCGTGGCCCTGGAGGACGGCTCGTCGGCCCGGAAAACGCTGCTGACCCGCTATCTGGAGGCCTGCGAGATTCTGTCCCTGGGCCTGTCCTGCCCGTCCACCGACCCGCCTGTCACGGGAGAGTCCGGCTCGCTGTCGATTTCTGTCGACACCACCCGTGTCTGGAGCGAGTACGACTACGAGATCGGCTCGGGACAGAGCGCCGACCCGGGGACGACCCAGGGCACGGCCTACAGCGTGAGCCAGGCCAAGGAACACATCGGTGAGAAGGCTGTCTGGGTCTGCGGCTACATCGTCGGCGGCGACCTGTCCTCCGGCAAGGAAGGCATCTCCTTCACTGCCCCGTTCACCTCTATGACCTGCATCGCGATAGCGTCCCGCTCTTCCGTGACCACGAAGAGTTCCTGCCTCTCGGTCAAACTGGCCAAGGGTGACATCCGCACCGCTCTCAATCTCCCGGACAATCCGACTCTCCTCGGCCGCAAAGTCTACCTCCGCGGCGACCTCATCTCCGCCTACTACGGGATTCCTGGCGTGGAGAACGTCACTGAATATGTCCTCAAATAGGTGGCCTGCTTCTTGGCTTTTCTCTTACGATAAAATCCACTCAATCAAATAATTATCGCTTATGAAAAACAATCTGTGCAAGGCGGCCGCGGCCGTCTCGTTCTCACTGCTCTGCTCTTTGGCGGGGTATTCCCAGTCCCGGACCTCGTCCCGGGCTTGGGAACTCGGCCTGGGCGGATCGGTGATGAATGTCACCCGGACGACGGTCTCGGATTTCCACCAGACCGCCGGAGGTGACTACATCTTCAACCTTGATGAGAAACTGGTCCACGGAGGGGTGCAGCTGTACGGGGCTGTGGCTCTCGGTGACAGGGTCTACGCCGACCTTCAAGGAAATCTCGGCTTCGCGAGATACTATGACTCGGGAGGCTGGAAACAGGGATATTCATTGGTGGCAGGGCCGGGACTGCAGCTGCGTCCTTTCGTCCGGAGCCAGTGGATCCAACCTTATCTGCGCCTGGGTGTGGCGGTCTGCCACAAGAATTTCCCGACGGCTTTCTACGGCCAGTTCGAGGGCGATGTCACCAAGGAGGCCTCCTGGAAGTCGGAGGATGCCTGGAACAGGGGCTACACCTTCGACGATGACTTCTTCTTCCCGCTGTCAGCCGGCGCCGGAGTCATCGGCTGGATGAGCGAAAGGGCCGGAGTGCATCTGCAGGGACTTTATTTCCGCTCTGTCGGCACCGACGGCTTCAACTTCGCCCAGGTGTCGGCCGGACTGGTCTTCAGACTCGGCGGCGCGTCCAAGAGCAAGGCCGTGGCCGACCGCTACATCTCCTCCCATCTTGATGAATATGCCGGGCTGTATCCGGCCAGGGAGGTTGTGCGCGAAGTTGTCAAGGAAGTGCCGGTGGAGGTCGTCCGGGAGGTGGTCAAGGAAGTGCCTTCGGAGAAAACCATAGCCGAGATGATGGACAACATCAATTTCGACTACGACAAGGCCACTCTGACGGCTGATTCTCAACTTGTTCTGGACGACATAGCTTCCACTTTGCTCAGCTTCCCTGACAGCCGCTTCCTTGTGGCCGGCTACACCGACGCCAAGGGTTCGCAGGAGTACAACGACAACCTTTCGACCCAGAGGGCCAAGGCCGTTTACGAGGCCCTGGTGGCCAGGGGGGTGTCGACCTCACGGCTCTGCTACCGGGGTTTCGGCAAGAGGGTGGCGCTTGTGCCGGCCTCCGCTTCGGACGATGAACGCAAGGGCGACAGGAAGGTCGTTCTGGAAAGAGTGATGTCCGATTCAATGTGGGAACATATTAATAAATAATAAATCAGATCTTTATGAAAAAATATTTCAAAACCGCCTCGCTTCTTGGCCTGGCGCTGCTTTTCTCCTGCAACTCGCTTGAGGTGACGATGCCTGTCGGCCCTCAGGGAGAACCCGGCAAGGACGGACTCTCAGCCTATGAACTTTGGGTCAAGGCCATACAGGACAAACAGATAGACTACACCGGAACGGTGGACATCACGCATTTCTTCCTCTATCTGAAGGGGAAGGACGGCGCTGACGGCAAAGACGGAGCCGACGGCAAAGACGGAGCTTCCGCCTATGACCTGTGGAAGGAATATGTCGCCTCCGGAGTCGAGGATCCTCACAATCCTGGCTCCCAGTGGGACAAATCGAAGACAACTCTGGCCGATTTCTACTGGTTCCTGACGGGAAACAACGGAGCGGACGGCCTTGTGCCTTACATCAAGGACGGCGTCTGGTGGATAGGCGATGTCAACACCGGAGTCAAAGCCCAGGGTGAAAAGGGCGATAAAGGTGAAAAGGGCGATAAAGGTGATAAAGGCGATAAGGGAGATAAGGGAGATAAAGGTGACAAGGGCGATGCCGGAAAGAACGGTGTCGACGGACTGAGCGCCTACGAGATGTGGAAACTCTATGTCACCGAGACTCTCGCCGCCGGCGGCAAGGTGGCCGACCCTAATGGCAATGAGATCACTCTTGACGACCTTTCGATACAGAAGTTCTTCCAGTACCTGACCGGAAAAGCCGGCCCGAAGGGTGACAAAGGCGAGTCAGGAGCTGACGGCAAGGATGGTAAGGACGGCGATTGCGGCCTGACTCCTCAGGTCGATCCGAAGACTGGAGAATGGATAATCGTCAACAATGAGACCAAGGACACCATATTCACTCATCAAGTCGCTGTGGGCCAGGATGGTAAAGACGGTGCTGACGGTAAGGATGGCACTGACGGTAAAGACGGCGCTGACGGCAAGGACGGTTCTACTCCGTATGTCGGGCCGAACGGGAACTGGTGGATCGGTGACTATGACACCGGTGTCGGAGTACAGGGCCCGAAAGGCAAGGACGGCGTAGATGGCAAGGATGGAAAAGATGGTGCTGATGGCAAAGACGGCGTTGATGGTAAGGATGGCGCTGACGGCAAGGACGGTAAGGATGGCCTTGACGGAAAAGACGGCGCCGATGGTAAAGACGGCATCGATGGCAAGGATGGCAAAGACGGCACCGATGGCAAGGACGGAACTTCCGGAAAGTCGGCTTACGAACTGTGGGTCGCAGACGTGACCTCTGCCGCCGGGCTTGAGGACCCGAAGAACCCTGGCTCGAAGTGGGACCCTTCCAAGACGACTGTCGCTGATTTCTATGAATATCTCCGCGGCGCTTCCGGTGCCGATGGCAAGGATGGAGCGGACGGTAAAGATGGTGCTGACGGTAAAGATGGTGCTGACGGTAAGGACGGTGTCAACGGCAAGGATGGTAAAGACGGCATCGATGGCAAAGACGGAGCTGACGGAAAGGACGGTGCCGATGGCAAGGACGGTGCCGATGGCAAAGATGGTGCTGATGGCAAAGACGGCGTTGACGGCAAGGATGGCGTCAATGGTAACGACGGTGCCGATGGCAAGGATGGAACTGATGGTAAAGATGGCAAGGACGGCTCTGACGGCGGTTCCGGCAAATCTGCCTATGAACTGTGGAAGGAATTGGTGCTGAGCGAATCCGGCCTCGCCAACCCTGACAACGGAGTCTACGACATCACCATCTATCCTAAATGGCCTGTCTCCGCCGTGACCCTTGAGGACTTCTTCAAGTATCTCCGCGGCGGCGACGGCGAGGACGGAACTCCCGGCGTGAGAATGGCCGCTGTGGACACCCTCTACGTGGAGGAGGCCGACTGGATGAAGTACAATGTCGCCCCGGTGCGCGCTTTGGCGAAGGTCCGCACGGTCGGGACTGTCAAGGACACGACCTATGAATATGTCAACCCGTATTCTGGCGGATGTACCTTGATAGTGACCGGACCCGGGCCTGTGGCCCTCGCATCCTGCAAGGTGACGTTCACGGACCAGACCGGCACGACGTACACGAAGGTCTCCGATGAGTGTGGTTACATCTACCTGCTAAGGTCGGAACTGCCTGACTGGACGGCAGGTTCTCCATCGATGGCCGACCTGTCCGCCAGAACGAAGCCGGCAAGGTTCGAGTTCGACGGAAAGACCATCGAGGACGCTTCCAAGATCGCGGCCACCTGCGGTGTGCCTTACAAGGTCGGCCTTAAGGTTGACATGACCGGCTCGAGATGCTCGAACACCGGTCTGATAGCCACCTATTCAGTCACAAGAACTGTTGAGGGAGTCGAAGAGGCCTCCTGGGGAGGAACAGATTTCCCGTACTGGGACATAGAAGGCAACGGCTATTTCTTCTACAGAAGTCTCGGCGCTCTGACCAAGTTCAGAAAATATTCGTTCTCGTCGCGGGACCTGTATGCAGACCAGGCTATCCAGGGAGACCATTTCGTGACCTTCTTCGACTACACCTGCGAGGACACCTGGACCAGACCGGAAGGTACGGAGCCGTCCGACAGGACCGAGAGCGTGGTTTTCGGCGACGGTGAGAATCCGACCACCGTGGATGTCCACTATCTTCCTGTCGAAAAAGACTACGGCGGCTATTATTGCTCGACGCTGACTCCTGACTATGGCCTCCAGGTCACTTCGGCCACCAGGACGGTCATCCCTGAGTACACCACGATCGGCGACCTTGACGTGACAGGTTTCAAAGGAGGGGAGGGCGACGAAGCCTGCACCAGTTACAACGAAAAACTCGTCACGACAGCCGACGGGTCGGCGAAGGTCCCGGTGAACAAGACCAACTACGAGGTGATCCTCGGCCAGACTTCGTTCAACATCGCATTTGACTACTCGACTTTCGGTCACGTGTACAAGTCTACCTCCTACTATGATTCTTCTGCGGACATATTCAGGTTCAAGCGTTACGACACCTTGCTTGACTACCTCGCCGAGGAGCGGCCGACGAAGACCACCATCAGGAGCACCTGCTTCAACAACAAAGGAAAACTGGGCGAGGTGCTGATCTCCAACTCGGTGAAAGTGCCTTTCAGTACGGAACGCGGTGTCCTCAGCACGGAGCCTGGGTACGTCTCTATCCTCATCAGGAATGTCTACAATGGTTTCGAGGTGAATTTCGAAAACTTCATGTTCAACGGCGATGTGTTTTACAAAGGAGTCAAAGGCAAGTTCGTCTATGACGAGTCGGACCCTTATGTCGCCTCCTGTGTGCTGGGGTCGAAGACCTACACGTTCCAGGCGATAACTGACTCGAAGAGCGCTCCGCTGCCGTAGACGGGACCGGAATCCACCGCGAAGGGAACGAATTGCGGATGAAACATCGGCGGAGGTCACGGGAAAGCGATTTTTCGTCGTCAGTCCGACATATCTTCTAAAATCCTTTGTATATTTGCGTAATCTTTCCACCGGTCGGGGAAAAAGACCCCGGCGGGTGGAAAGACTTTTCGGAATAACATTAGGACTATCGAAAATGAACAACAACAAAATGACAAACTACCGGTGGGTGATCTGCGCTATGCTCTTCATCGCCACGACGGTGAACTACCTTGACCGTCAGGTGCTTTCCCTTACCTGGGACGAATTCATCAAGCCTGAGTTCCACTGGAACGAGATCGACTACGGCAACATCACGGCCGTGTTCGCCATCGTCTATGCGATCGCGCAGCTTTTCGCCGGCAAGATCGTGGACAAGCTCGGCACCAAGAAGGGATACGCCGTCGCCATCGGAGTCTGGTCGTTGGGAGCCTGCATCCACGCCCTCTGCGGTGTGGTCACCGAGGCTTATGTCGGAGTCGGATCAAGGCTTGAACTTGTCCAGGCGACCGGCGACTTGGCCGTGGCCATCTCCACGTTCAGCGTCTATGTGTTCATGTTCGCCAGATGTGTCCTGGCTCTCGGCGAGGGAGGAAACTTCCCGTCCGCCATCAAGGCCACGGCCGAGTACTTCCCTAAGAAGGACAGGGCCTTCGCCACTTCCATATTCAATTCAGGCGCTTCCATCGGCGCGCTCATCGCTCCGCTGACGATTCCGCTTCTGGCCGCCAAGTTCGGCTGGGAACTCGCTTTCCTCATCATCGGTGGTCTGGGCTTCATCTGGATGGGCTTCTGGATCTTCATGTACAAGAAGCCGTCCGAGAACAAGCACGTGAACGCCGAGGAACTTGCCTACATCGAGCAGGACGCCGCCCTTGACGCAGAGTTCGCCAAGAAGAACGAGGAGGCGAAGGAGTCCGAAGGCGGCAAGATGGGCATCCTCCAGTGCCTCAAGCACAGACAGGCCTGGGCGTTCATCCTCGCAAGGTTCTTCACTGACGGTGTCTGGTGGTTCTTCCTCTTCTGGACTCCGTCCTATCTGAACACACAGTTCGGCATCAAGACATCCGATCCGGCCGGCATCGCCCTGATCTTCACTCTCTACCTGATCACGATGCTTTCCATCCTGGGAGGCAAGCTGCCGACCATATTCATCAACAAGACCGGCAAGGATCCGTACACCTGCCGCACCAGGGCGATGCTGATCTTCGCGCTTGTGCCGCTAGTTGTGCTTCTCGCCCAGCCTCTGGGTCAGATCTCCCCGCTCTTCCCTGTCATCTGCATAGGTCTTGGCGGAGCCGCCCACCAGAGCTGGTCGGCCAACCTGTACACCGTCGGCACCGATATGTTCCCTAAGAAGGCCGCGGCCACGATCACGGGTATCTGCGGAATGGCTGCCGGTCTGAGTTCGTTCATGTTCCAGAAGGTGGCCGGCCATCTGTTTGTCTACGCCGGCGACACTGGTCTCCGTTTCCTCGGTTTCGAGGGCAAGCCGGCGGGCTACTTCATCATCTTCTGCTTCTGCGCTGTGGCCTACCTCATCGGCTGGGTCGCCATGAAGTCCCTCGCCCCTAAGTACGAACCGATCTCCGAGTAGAGGTTTCAGAATTAATAAGATAGAAAAACCGATGAATATCTCGATGGATATTCATCGGTTTTTCTGTTGTTTTTCCGAATATTTTTCCGAAATTTGCGCCCGTAAAAAGAAATGATGACAAATTTCAACAACATCCATCTTCATCACCACCACCATCAGTCAAGACGGAGGTGAGTTTGTCGTGGGTATCTGTTGAATGAAGATAGTTATGCCGAGGCTCGCTTCCAGATGGACGCGGGCCTTTGTTTTTGAAAGAACGAACAAACAAACGAACTTAAGAATATGCTTAGAATCGCTATCCAGGCCAAAGGCCGGTTGAGTGAAGAGAGCCTTGCGATGCTGCGCGAGGCCGGAATTGAAGTGGACGACAGCAAGAGGAAATTCCTGTCCAGGTCGGGCAGCTTCCCTGTTGAGATCCTTTACCTGAGAGACGACGACATTCCCCAGGCCGTCGCCCAGGGAGCGGCCGACGCCGGAATCGTAGGCTACAACGAGGTCCGCGAGAGGGGCGAGGCTGTCGAGATCCTCGATTATCTCGGCTTCGGCGGCTGCAGGATCTCCCTCGCCATCCCCAAGGCGGAGGAATATACAGGGCTCGGCTGGTTCGAGGGCAGGCGGATAGCCACTTCCTATCCGAACATCCTGACCGGATTCCTGAAGGAGAAAGGGATTGACGCAAAGGTCAACGTGATCACCGGGTCTGTTGAGATCGCTCCTACAGTAGGGATGAGCGACGCGATCTTCGACATCGTCTCCTCCGGCGGAACCCTTGTCAGCAACGGCCTCAAGGAGGTCGAGAAGGTTGTCTTCTCGGAAGCCGTGCTGATCGCCGGAGAGGGGCTGCCGGAGGAAAAGAAGGCGGTCCTCGAGCAGATCCGTTTCCGCTTCAACGCCGTCAAGGAAAGCCGCGGCAAGAAGTACCTGCTGATGAACATCCCGAACGAGAAGATCGAGGAGGCCATCAGCATCGTCCCTGCGATGAGAAGCCCTACCGTGCTGCCCCTGGCCCAGAGCGGCTGGTCTTCCCTGCATTCAGTCGTGGACGAGAGCGTTCTCTGGGACAAGATCGAGAAACTGAAAGCCATCGGCGCTGAAGGCATCCTCGTGCTGTCGGTCGAAAAGATGGTTCTGTAGTCCTGGATAGAGATAGACGGATGGTGAATATAAATTTATACTTATGATTTGCATCAGAAAGTACATTGAACCGGCCCGGGAAGAGTGGAAATCCTTGACCCAAAGGGCTTCCGACAATGATTCCGGCATCGAGAAAAGTGTAAGGACAACCTTGGAGGATGTCCGTAACGATGGCGACGAGGCCCTGCTGAGGCTTGAGGCGAGGTTCGACGGAGTGGATTTCGGCTCGGCCACCCGGATGAAGGTCACCGAAGAGGAGGTCAAAGAGGCTGCGGAGCTTGTTCCGCAGGAACTCAAGCAGTCTCTTGAGGAAGCATATTCAAACATCACGAGATTCCACGAGGCACAAAGGCCGCTTCCAGTTGAGGTCGAGACGGCCCCGGGGGTGCGCTGCTGGCAGAGGGCCGTGCCGCTCCGCAGGGTTGGACTGTATGTCCCGGGGGGCAGCGCTCCGCTCTTTTCGACCGTGCTGATGCTCGCCGCGCCCGCCCGTGTGGCCGGATGCCCGCAGGTCATCCTCTGCACCCCGCCTTCAAGGAACGGAAAAGTCAATCCGGCGATTCTCTACGCCGCCTCGCTCTGCGGGGTCACGGAAATATTCAAGGTCGGGGGAGCGCAGGCCATCGCCGCCATGGCTTTCGGGACGGAGACCATCGGTCGCTGCGACAAGATTTTCGGCCCCGGCAACCGCTATGTGATGAAGGCCAAGCAGCTTGTCGGGCTGAGCGTCACCGCCATCGACATGCCCGCCGGCCCGTCGGAGGTGATGGTGCTGGCGGACGGCACTGCTGATCCGGATTTCGTGGCCGCCGATTTCCTGTCGCAGGCCGAGCACGGCCCTGACAGCCAGGCGATTCTGGTCTGCACCTCGGAGGCCGTCGCCGATGCCGCCATCGCTGCCGTTGCCCGTCAGACAGCTTCGCTCGGCAGGGGAGAGGTCATCCTCAAGGCCCTCGCCAACAGCCGCGCCATCGTGCTGCAGGACAGAAGCGCCATTGTCGATTTCGTCAATGAATATGCCCCTGAACATCTGATTGTCTCTATGGCTGAGCCGTGGGAAATCGCTGACAAGGTCGTCGCGGCCGGCAGCATATTCATAGGAAATTATTCTCCGGAGAGCGCCGGTGACTACGCTTCCGGCACGAACCATACTCTCCCGACAAGCGGTTGGGCGCATTCTTTCAGCGGGTTGAACCTGGATGCGTTTATGCGCAAGATGACGGTGCAGGAGATCTCGAAGGACGGGCTGCGGAGGCTCGGCGGCACCATCCGCACGATGGCTCTCGCCGAGGGTCTGGACGCCCACGCCGCCGCCGTCGATGTAAGGCTCGGAAAAGAGACTAAATAACGACAAGATTATGACAATCAATAATGTACTTGAACTTGTGAGGCCGAACATCCTCGGTCTTGAGGCCTATTCCACGGCGAGGGACGACTGCGGGACAAACAGCCCGGAGGTCTTCCTCGACGCCAACGAGAACCCCTTCAACAACGGTGTGAACCGCTATCCGGACCCGCACCAGAAAGAACTCAAGGCCAGGCTTGCCGCCATCAAGGGCATACCGGCCGAGAACCTTTTCCTCGGCAACGGAAGCGATGAGGCTATCGATTTGGTCTACAGGGTGTTCTGCGAGCCGGGGAAGAGCAACGCTGTCTCCGTCGCCCCGAGTTACGGGATGTACGAGGTGGCCGCCGGGATGAACGACGTGGAGTTCAGGAAGGTCCAGCTCGGGGAGGGCTTCTCCCTGCCCGTGGCGGAAATGCTTTCTGCGGCCGATGAGCGCACAAGGCTGATGTTCATCTGCTCGCCGAACAACCCGACCGGCAATTCCTTCCCGAAGGAGCGGATCGAGGAACTGCTGCGGGCCTTCAACGGAATCGTGGTGCTGGACGAAGCCTACATCGACTTCTCGGAGCAGGCCTCCCTCGCCTCTCTTGTCAATGAATATCCCAACCTGGTTGTTCTCCAGACGCTTTCGAAGGCCTGGGGGATGGCAGGTCTGCGCATCGGAATCGCCGTGGCCGACCCTGCCGTCATCGCCCTGATGTCCAAGGTCAAGTACCCCTACAACATCAACGTGCTGGCCCAGCGGATGGCTCTGACAAAACTTGACACGGCGGCCAAGGAGGCAGCCGTGGCCGAGATCATAGGCCAGAGATTCCGGCTGGTCAAGGCGCTTTCCGCCTGCCCGCAGGTCCGGAAGGTCTACCCGAGCGATTCCAATTTCCTGCTCGTGCGCTTCGACAATCCCGGCGAGGTCTACGCCAAACTGCTGGCTGCGAAGGTGATAGTGCGTGACCGTTCGAGGGTGAAGGGCTGCGAGGGCTGTCTGCGGATCACCGTCGGCACTCCGGTCGAGAACGACAGGCTGCTTAGGGCGCTCGGCCTCGGCGGACAGGCGGCGCGGACCGAAGCGGCTCAGACTTCGGCGGCACAGAATTCAGCAGCTCAGACTTCGGCGGCACAGACTTCGGCCGGCCCGTCCTTGGCGGACTACGCTCCCGTCGGCACCGAGATCCTCGGCGAGAGGCACGTCAGGATATTCAGAAAAACAAAGGAAACCAGGGTGCTGGTGGACCTTGACCTTGACGGGCCGTCCAAGTCTCAGATTTCCACCGGGCTGAAGTTTTTTGACCATATGCTGGAGCAGATTCCGAACCACGGTGGCGTCGCCCTCCGTGTCGAGGCAGAAGGCGACCTGCAGGTGGATGAGCATCACACCATCGAGGATGTGGGAATCGTCCTCGGCGAGGCGGTTGGCGCGGCTCTCGGAAGCAAGGTCGGTATCGCCCGTTACGGCTTCGTGCTGCCGATGGACGACTGCGACGCCGCCGTGCTGATGGATTTCGGCGGCAGGACGGATTTCCGCTGGAAGGTCTCTTTCGCGAGGGACAGGGTCGGGGATGTGCCGACCGAGATGTTCAGCCATTTCTTCCAGTCTGTCTGCACCGCCGCGAAGTGCAACCTGCACGTGTGGGCGGAGGGCGAGAACGACCACCACAAGGCGGAAGCGGTCTTCAAGGCGTTCGCGAGGGCGCTGCGGATGGCCGTCGCCAGAACCGCCTTCCCTTATGAACTCCCTTCAAGCAAAGGAATCCTATGATCGCGATAGTTGATTACGGGGCGGGTAACATCCGCTCGGTCGAGAATGCCCTGAAGCGGCTCGGAGCGCCTTATGCGCTGACTTCGGACGCGGAGGAGATCCGCCGCGCCGACCACGTGGTGCTGCCCGGGGTGGGGGAGGCCTCCTCGGCGATGGCCGCCCTTTCGGCGTCGGGCCTTGACACTCTCCTTAAAAGCCTGACCCAGCCTGTTTTAGGAATATGCATCGGTCTGCAGCTGCTCTGCTCTTTCAGCGAGGAGGGCGGAACGGACTGTTTAGGAATATTCCAGCCCAGGGTCGTGCGTTTCCCTTCCTGTCCGGGCGTGAAGATCCCTCACACGGGCTGGGACACGGTGAGCGGCCTCCGCGGTCCGCTGTTCAAGGGCGTGCCTGACGGCTCGTTCGTCTACTATGTGCATTCCTACTGCCCGGCCCTGAGCTCCGCCCAGACCATAGCGGTCACTGAATATGCAGGTGTCTCTTTCAGCGCTGCCCTTCAGAAGGACAATTTCTTCGGAACCCAGTTCCATCCCGAGAAGAGCGGCCCCGTCGGCGCCGCTATCCTCAAGAATTTCATTGAACTGTGACGGCTTATGGAAGAAGCGAAGGAATTTTCCGGGCGTAAATTAATTTTATTACAGGTACTTTAAAGCGATAGTTGAATCGAGTGAAAAATATGACGAATTTTAACGTAATTCCGGCCATAGACCTGATAGGTGGCCGCTGTGTCAGGCTGACGCAGGGAGACTATTCCAAAGTGAAAGTCTACTCGGACAACCCTCTGGAGATGGCAAGGCGGTTCGAGCAGGCCGGAGCGAAGAGGCTGCATCTCGTCGACCTTGAAGGCGCTGAGTCCGCCGCCCCGAAGAACCTCGCCGTGCTGGAGACCATAGCCGCCGGGACCTCTCTCGATGTGGAGTTCGGCGGAGGCATAAAGTCCGAGGACAGTCTCAAGTTGGTGCTGGACGCCGGAGCCCGGTACGCCATCTGCGGAAGCGTCGCCTTCAGCGAACCGGACATATTCAAAAAATGGCTTGCCGCCTACGGGCCGAAGATCATTCTCGGACTGGATCTTAGGAACGGCCTTGTCGTCACCCACGGCTGGAAACAGACCGTGCCTGTCTCCGCCGTGCAGGCCCTGACAGGATTCGGAGGCCTTGTGCGTCAGGCCATCGTGACCGAGGTTTCCCGCGACGGGATGCTGCAGGGAGTCAACCTGGAGTTCTACGCCGGGCTTCAGCAGCAGTTCCCTGCCGTCGACATCATCGTGAGCGGAGGGGTTTCCGGCTACGATGACCTTGTGGAACTGAAAAGGTACGGCCTCCGCGCGGCGATCGTCGGCAAGGCCATCTACGAAGGCCGCGTCTCGGTCGAAGATCTGTTCAGGTAATGCTTGCTAAAAGAATCATACCCTGTCTTGACGTGAAGGACGGACAGGTTGTCAAAGGGATAAATTTCGAGGGACTCCGGGAAGTCGGAGACCCGGTCGGAATGGGAGCGTATTACGCCTCCGAAGGGGCTGACGAGCTGGTCTATCTGGACATCAGCGCCTCCTCGGAAGGCCGCCGCACGTTCACCGGCCTCGTCTCCCGGATTTCGGAACGCATCGACATCCCCTTCACCGTGGGCGGAGGAATATCCTCGTTCGAGGACGCGGCCAGGCTGCTGGACGCCGGGGCCGACAAGATCACCGTCAACACCGCCGCCGTCCTTCATCCCGAGATCATCAGCCGTCTCGCCGCCCGTTACGGCTCCCAGTTCGTCGTGGTGGCCATAGACGCCCGCCTGACTGATGGTGGCTGGCAGGTTATGGTCCACGGTGGAAAGACGGCCACGGACAAGGAACTTTTCTCCTGGGCCTTGAGGGCGCAGGAACTCGGGGCTGGTGAGATCCTGTTCACCTCGATGAACAATGACGGCACTAAAGGCGGTTACGCCTGCCCGGCATATTCAAGGCTCGCTGAGGAACTTTCCATCCCGGTGATCGCGTCCGGGGGAGCGGGCTGCGTCAAGGACATCGAGGACGTGCTGACCATCGGCAAGGCTGACGCCGCGCTCGCCGCCAGCATATTCCATTACGGCGAGATCCGCATCGCCGACCTCAAGAGGCAGCTCCTCGCCCACGGGGTGAATGTGCGGGTGTGAGAGGCCGTCCGGCGACCGCCTGCCAGCGGAAGCCGACGGCAAGATATTCATTGATAGTAAAGGTTGTAAATATGATTTAAGTTTCGCATGTGCGAAGCACCTTATTTCCCGTCACGGCAGTGACGGAGCAAGTCCCTCCCCCGAGGGGAGGG
>CAVJKE010000018.1:0-14059 GCA_963649695.1 bacterium | reverse complement strand
TCACCTTCTCGTTCTCGACGTTCTCCTCGATGTTGCGCATCTGCTTCTCGTCCTTGAGCATCTGGGCTGCGGCCTCGGTCAGGTACTCATCAGGAATGTTGCCCATTCCGTACATGGCATACTGGTAGGCGGCATAAGCCTTGGCGGCCTCGAGCATATCCTTGTCCTCGACCTTGAGATCGAACTTCTTCATCAGGCTGCCCCTGACAAGCTGCCAGCGGAAATCTCCGAGGAAGCCGTCGAACTCAGCGTCGATCTGCTCCTTGGTGAACTTCTCCTTGTTGTTCTCGTAGAGCCATCTCTTGAGGAAGGCCTCAGGCACGTTGACGGCGGCTTTGTCCACAAGGTACTTGCGCAGATCCTGGGAAAGCCTGTAGTCAGACTCCTGCTTGTAGTTGGCCTCAAGCCTCTCGGCGATCTTGGCGTCGAACTCCTCGGCGGACTTCACGGCATCCTTGCCGAAGACCTTGTCATAGGTCTCCTGGCACTCTGTGGCGGCCACGAAAGTCTTGACGTTCACAACCTTGACATTCCATACAGGCTCAAGGGCGGCGAGATCCTCCTTCTTCATCTTGAGCATAGAAGCCCTGTCGGTCTCGTTGGTGAAAGCCTCGTTGACATTGACGTCGAACTGGTCATCGGCCTTGGCTCCGAGGAAGTTCTTCCTGGCGTCTCCCTCGACCTTGTCGACAGCGACATAGACACCCTCCACGGACTTCTCGCCCTGCTGGAAGTCCACGATGACGTAGTCCTTCTCGCCGGCGGACTCAGTCTCCTGAAGCTCACCGTACTGGTTGAGGATGTTCTCCTTCATAGCGGCCTTCGCCTTGTCGGTCACCTCGATCTTGTAGCAGGTCAGTTTGTCATCCTTGTTGACATCGATGTCGATGGCAGGAGAAAGTCCGAGGTCGAACTTGAACTCGAAATCATTGCCTTCCTTCCACTCAAGTTCCTTCTGGGACTCGCTGGCGAGAGGCTCGCCGAGAATGTGGAGGTCGTTGTCCTTGATGAACTTGTCGAGCTGCTCGCCTACGATGCCGTTGATGGCCTCATAGAGAGCCTGGTCGCCATAGACCTTCTTCACCAATGCCGGAGGCACCATTCCCTTGCGGAATCCTTTGAAGTCAGCCTGCCTGCGGTAAGCGGCGAGTCTTTTCTTCTCGGCCTCGGCATAATCCTCCCCCTTCAGGGCGATCGTCAATTCGATGTTAAGATCATCAATCTGGTTCTTAATTACTTCCATAATGTTTTAATATTTTTATTAATTAATTATTCTTTCTTTCAGGGTAAACCACCCTCTCGTGGAAAACCTGCAGGAGATAGGCCTTCAGCGTGTCCTTGACTTTGTTCAGGTCACGCATCGAGATCTCCGACTGGTCAAACTGGCCGGCCTTCATCTTCGAGTCCACTATCTTCTCGACGAAATCGGAGAACGATTCCTTCGAATTGTCTTTCAATGTCCTTGACGCAGCCTCAAGCGTGTCGCAGATCATCAGGATCACCTGCTCGGTGCTGTGAGGCTTGCGTCCCGGGTAGAAGAAATCCGAGACATCGGAAGGGTCGCCGCCCTCGTTAAGATACTTGTTGTAGAAATAGCTTGCGCAGGTAGTCCCGTGATGCGTGATGATGAATTCCTTGACCACGTCAGGAAGTCCGTACTTGTCAGCGAGTTCCAGTCCGTCGGCGACGTGCTTTATGATCATCCTGGCGCTCTCCTTCGGAGTAAGTTTCTCGTGGTAGTGGACACCTGCCGGCGACATGCTTTCGTTCTCGATGAAGCACATAGGATTGTTCATCTTGCCGATGTCATGGTACAGGGCACCGGCCCTCACAAGAAGGGAGTTGGCGTCGATGGCTCTCGCCGCCGCGTCACACATATTCATAACCTGCAGCGAATGCTGGAAAGTGCCCGGAGCGTTGTGTTCGAGCAGGCCGAGCAGCTTGTTGTTGTTCGTGTCGCAGAGTTCGCGCAGCCTCGAGCTGGAGACAAGGTTGAACATCCGCTCGAAAAGGTAGATGAGCGGATAGCCGGCGACGATCAGCAGCGAGCCGAAGAACAGGTAGAGGACGGCCATGTAAGGGTCGTCGTTGACCATGTCTATCAGGCGGAAGCCGAAATAGGCGGCGGCGAGGCTGAGGAAGACTATTCCCGCCATTATGAACTGCTGCCAGCCCTGGCTGAAGTACTTGAACACGAAGACGGCCACGACGCTGCTGAGGATGAACATCACGAACAGCACCACTCCGTTCTCGGCGAAAATCAGCATCGGGAGAAAGGACACGCAGCACAGCGGGAAGATCACCTTGTCGCGGAAGAAGGCCTCGAGATAAAGGGCCGTCAGAGTGAACGGCACCAGATAGAGGCACTTCGGAGCGAACTTGTTGACGCTCAGGGCGGCGACGGTGGCGAGTATGAATATGAAGATGAGGTACCAGAACTTGTTCCTGTCCAGAAGCAGCTTCCGGTTCAGGAAGTAGATCATCAGGAAGAACAGCAGGACGAGAAGGGCGGCGATGAAAGCGTTGCCGAGCCAGTAAAGGATCCTCGGGCCGCCGTAGCCCAGACTGTTCTCATATTCAATCTTGTAGGAATCGAGCATCTGCTCGATCTCGGCCGTGACTATCTCCCCTTCGGAGACGATCAGCTGGCCGGCGCTCACGAAGCCCTGCGTGTTGGAGACCTGCGAGACATTCTCCGAACGGATGAGTTCGGTCGTCTTGGGGTCATATTCAAGATTCGGCACCACGAAATCATAGATGCCGGTGGCCCGGAGGACGGAATCCACATTCAGGGAAGGGTATTTCGAGGAAAGGTTGGAAAGAAGCCTGTTCTTCGCCTCCGATTCCTTGAACACCTCGGCCACAGGCTTTTTCGAGGCCCTTTTGTCCTTCTGGATGTAGAGGACGGCGCTGGAAGGGTCGACGTGCGAGTCGAGTTTCACGCCCTCCTCGGACACGACTCCGTTGGAGTAGATGCTTTCAAGGGAAGACACTATCGCCGGGCGGAGGTAGGAGAAACTTCCCATCTCGATGCCCTCGGCCGCCTTCCTGCAGTTGTCGACTATGTCCTGGTTGAAACGGTAGTAAGGAATGGTGACGGTCTTCCCGTCGCCCCTTTCCTCGCGCATCTGCTCATCGGTCTTGAGGATCGGGAAGTCGAACTGCGCGATGAGAGTCTCGTGTGACCACGGAGAACCCTTGCGGTAATCATAGCTGAACTTGGCCGTCCTCGGGAACAGAACCGTGAGTACGACGAACAGGACAACCAAAGGCACCAGAATTCTTTTGTCTATGGACACGCGGGGTGGTTTCATCTTGCTGCTATTTGAACGGACTGCCGGCTTCCCTGGCGATGAAGCTGTAGGTGAGTTTGTCTGTCAGCCTCGGGAAAAGCCTGTGCGCCAGCACCGTGGCCTTGCCGAGTCCGGTAAGGATCATCTCCGACTTCCTCTTGTACAGGGCCTTTGCGAGATACTCAGCGCATTTCTCGGCGCTCATCAGCTTGTCCTCCTTCAGAGGAGTCTCCCCTTGCGGGCTGCCGTCGGCGGTGAGAGCCGCCTTGCGGACATTGGAATCCGTGTACCCTGGAGCGAAGACAAGCACATTGAGGCCGTCCTTGAGATGCTCGATCCTGATGGTGTCAAGAAAGCCTCGGATGGCGTACTTCGAGGATGAATATCCTGTCCTGGCGGGCAGGGCGGAATAGCCGGCTATGGAAATCACGCCGACCACCTGGCCCTTGCTCTGAAGCAGGTAAGGCAGGGCGTATTTGGTGCACTGCACCGTTCCCCAGAAATTGACATCCATCAAAGAATGGATCACGCTGAGGTCCAGATCCTTGAACATAGCCCTCATAGAGATGCCGGCGTTGTTCACGAGGATGTCAATCCTGCCGAACTTCGCGACGGTCTCCTCGACAAGACGGCGGCAGTCATCCTCAACGGTGACGTCGGTCTTGACGCAGAGGACCTTGGCCGGATCCGGGTTGACCGACGGAGCCAGTTCCCGCAGCTTGTCCAGCGAACGGGCGGCCATCACCACATCAGCTCCGAACGAACCGAAAAGACGGGCAGAAGCCAACCCTATTCCAGAGCTGGCTCCCGTTATGATGACCACCTTATCCTTGAAATATTCAGGACACATATTGATTACTGATAAACAATCAATTACATAATCGTCTTGGCGGCGATGTCGTCTCCGTCGTACACTCCTGCCTCAAGTTTCTGTTTGATTTCCTTGAACGCGTTGAGAGTGTACTGGACATCCTCCATTGTGTGGGCCGCCGTGCAGACGATTCTGAAGATGACCATTCCCTTAGGGATGACAGGATAGATGACCATCGAGCAGAAGATGCGGTAGTTCTCGCGGAGATCCATCGCGATCTTCGTGGCCTGGGCCACTCCACCGCCGTCGATGTGGATAGGAATCACGCAGGCCTGGGCCTCTCCGATGTCGAAACCGAGTTTCTTGAATCCATCCTGGAGAGTGTGGGTCACGTTCCAGCACTTCTTGCGGAGCTCGTCTCCTTCCGGTGACATTATGATCTCAAGGCGCTTGATGTTTCCGTACACAATAGGCATCGGCTGTGACTTGGCGTACATCTGCGAACGCATGTTCAGACGCAGGTAGTTGATGATCTTGCGAGGTCCTGCGATGAAACCGCCGATCGAGGCCATGGACTTGGCGAAAGCTCCGATGTAGAGGTCGATGCCGTCCATGCAGTGGAGTTCCTCGGAGGTGCCGCGTCCGTGCTCGCCGAGAAGGCCGAAACCGTGGGCGTCGTCAATGAATATGCGGAAGGAATATTTCTTCTTGAGTTCCACGATCTTGTCGAGGATACCCATCGCTCCGGTCATTCCGAAGACACCTTCGGTGATGAGAAGCACTCCGCCGCCGCTCTCCTCGGCTTCCTTGCAGGCTCTGGCAAGAACCTTCTCGCAGTCGACGATGTTGTTGTGGCGGTACTTGTACTTGCTTCCGATGTGGAGACGGATACCGTCGAGCAGACAGGCGTGGGCCTCAGCGTCATAGACGATGACATCGTGGCGCGCCGTGAGGCAGTCGATGGCGGAAACGATTCCCTGGTAACCGAAGTTGAAGAGGAAAGCGTCCTCCTTCTTCTCGAAGTCGGCGAACATCTTCTCGAGTTTCTCGTGAAGAGCCGTGTGGCCGGAAAGCATACGGCTTCCCATCGGATAGGCAAGTCCCCACTTGGCCGCGCCCTCGGCGTCGGCCTTGCGGACCTCCGGATGGTTGGCGAGTCCGAGATAGTTGTTGAGACTCCAGTTGAGCACCTCTTTACCGTTGAAGGTCATATGAGGGCCAAGCTCACCCTCGAGCTTTGGATACATATAGTAGCCGAAACCTTGGTCGAAATACTGTCCGATAGGACCACCCGAGTCCCTTTCGATTCTGTCAAAAATGTCAAGCATTCTATTTTGTTTTAAATATTTACAAGATATTCATTCTATGCCGAGCTACGCGTCGATGTTGGCGTAGTGAGCGTTCTCCTCGATGAACTGCCTTCTCGGAGGGACATCGTCGCCCATCAGCATCGAGAAGGTCCTTTCGGCCTCGGCCGCGTTGTCGATGGTGATCTTGCGCAGACGTCTCTTAGCAGGATCCATAGTGGTGTCCCAGAGCTGCTGGTCGCTCATCTCACCGAGACCTTTGTAACGCTGCACCGTGATTCCCTTCTCGGAGCCGTTTCCAAGACGGGCCGTAGCCTCGAAACGCTGCTCGTCGGTCCAGCAGTACTCCTCGTACTTGCCCTTCTTGACAAGGTAGAGCGGAGGTGTGGCGAGGTAGACATAGCCGTTCTTGATGAGGTCGAACATGTAGCGGAAGAAGAACGTCAGGATGAGGCAGGCGATGTGGCTGCCGTCGACATCGGCATCGGTCATGATGATGACCTTGTGGTAACGGAGCTTGCTCAGGTCCATCCTCTTGACTCCATCCTCGTCCTCCTTGGCGACTGTCACGCCGAGGGCTGTGTAGATGTTGCGGATCTCCTCGCTGTCGAAAGCCCTGTCGCCGGCCGCCTTCTCGACGTTGAGGATCTTACCTCTCAGCGGCAGGATGGCCTGGATCCTTCTGTCGCGGCCCTGCTTGGCGGTGCCGCCGGCGGAGTCTCCCTCGACGAGGAAGAGTTCGCACTTCTCAGGATTCCTCTCGGAGCAGTCGGCGAGTTTGCCCGGCATTCCGGCTCCCGACATCGCTGACTTCCTCTGCACCATCTCGCGGGCCTTGCGGGCGGCGTTGCGGGCGGTGGCGGCGAGAACGATCTTCTCGACGATCATCTTGCCCTCCTTCGGATGCTCCTCAAGGTACTGGTCCATGGCCGCGGAAGTGGCCTGCGACACGGCGGAGGTGGCCTCCGGGTTGCCGAGTTTGGTCTTGGTCTGGCCTTCGAACTGAGGCTCGGCCACCTTGACCGAAACGACTGCCGTCAGGCCTTCCCTGAAGTCCTCAGGAGCGAGGTCGCCCTTGAACTTGGCGAGCAGGTTGTTCTTCTCGGCGTAGTTCTTCAGGGAACGGGAAAGGCCCATCTTGAAGCCCTGGAGATGTGTACCGCCTTCTATGGTGTTGATGTTGTTGACGTAGGAGTAGATCTTCTCGGAGAAGCCATTGTTGTAGGAGAGGGCGATGTCGATAGGAATCACCTTGTCACTCTGCACGCAGATAGGCTCAGGGATGAGCTGCATCGCGCCTGCGTCAAGATATTCAATGAATTCCTTGAGGCCGTCCTTGGAGTAGAACACGTCGCCGCGGTAAAGCTGCTTTCCTGTCGGCTTCGAGTTGCCGTTCTCGTCGGTGACATATTCATCGACCAGTTCCCTCTCGTCCGTGATGGTGATTCTGATGCCTTTGTTCAGATAGGCGAGCTCGCGCATCCTGGCGGCGAGGGTGTCATACTTGTAGACGATGGTCTGGGTGAATATGGTGGCGTCCGGGTGGAAAGTGATGGTGGTGCCTGTGTCGTCGCAGTCACCGACGATCTCCACCGGCCCGAGAGGCTTGCCTTTTGAATATTTCTGGACGAATATGTGGCCTTCGCGGTGTACTTCAGCCACGAGGCTGTCCGAGAGGGCGTTCACGCAGGAGACGCCGACACCGTGCAGACCGCCGGACACCTTGTAGCTGTCCTTGTTGAACTTTCCGCCGGCGTGGAGGACGGTCATGACGACCTCGAGGGCTGAGCGGTGCTCCTTCGGATGCATTCCGGTCGGGATGCCTCGGCCGTTGTCGACCACTCTGATGGAATTGTCCGCAAGGATGGTGACGTTGATCTCGTTGCAGTAGCCGGCCATCGCCTCGTCGATGCCGTTGTCAACCACCTCGTAGACCAGATGATGAAGTCCTCTTTCTCCGATGTCGCCTATGTACATCGACGGTCTTTTCCTTACCGCCTCAAGGCCTTCCAGCACCTGGATGCTGCTTGCGGAATACTGCTCTTCCGCTTTCTTCATCTCTTCGTTTTCAATCATATTCTGTTGCCTGTTTTATCAATGTTATATAAAGCAGACAAAGATAGTGAAAATTGAGTGGAAAGCGAAATTTATTTCTGTCATCTTTCGCAGACGCAAAAACCCATATGGTAAAATCACCTTATCACACGTTCGAAGAGCATCGCCAGCGAAATAAATGTTCACGTTACCCCCTCCCTAAGTCCCTCCCCTCGGGGGAGGGACTTACTCCGTCACTGAAGTGACGGGAAAAACAAATTGTGCCGTGAATGACGGAACTTTAACTATTTCAGTTATTTTCAGCTTAGCCTCACTTTACAGATTGAGGGTGAAGCCGAGGGTGGCCCAGAGGCCGCGCTCGGCGTAGAAAGGATTCCTCTGGACGGTCTGGCAAAGCAGATTGCCCGAATCCAGCCACAATTCGATCTTTCTGTTGAACCTGTAGGCGCAATTGACCCCGAGATCGACATAACCGGGCAGAGTCACATCCTCAGCCCTGCCCGACAGGTCGCCGGAGCAGACCGCCTCACGGCTCGAAGCCGCCTCCACGGCCGCACCGACGCGAAGGCGCGAGGTCACATTGTACCTTGCGGCTAAACCACCCGAAAGAAGAGGAAGCGAGAAACCGTGAGCGTCCTCCTCGGAAAAGAACGACTTCCTGAACCGGAAGGCGGCGTCGAGGCCGAAACGCTCCGACTCGAAGCCCAGAGAGGCGTCGGCATAGAGAAGATTGAAATCATCATATTCATAGCAAGGCCTCAGGACTCCCTGGAAATACACCGCGCCGTCCATCAAGGCATTGTCATAGACAACGAAGCCTCCGCTCAGGTCGTAGGTGAACTTGGAAGCGACCGCTCCCTTCACTCCGACGCGGCCGTTCACCGCCTCCACCGTGTTGTCGGCCAGGCTGAGAAGCCTCGCATCCTTGTTGACAAGGAAAGAAGGATTCGTCCAGCGGTTGCCGCTCAGCTGCGATGAATATGTCCGCAGCTGGTTTCCGCCGGTGGCGTCGGCATAAAGCACCGCCGCCGGAGAAGCCGCGTAGACCACGTGGACATCAGGATAGACGATCTGCCTTCTTCCTCCGTCCATCGCCTTGAAGGACAACGAGTCCGACGCATCGCCGAGGGAGACTATCCCCAGTTTGACCCCGAGATTGAGATCCCAGCGGCCGGTCTTAACCCGGTAGCTCGGCACGACCTCGAGACGGCTGACGCTGCCGTCGAAAAATCTCGAGCAGGTGGCGGACTCGGCCGTGAAACCGACAAGCACGCTTCTCCGGCTGTCAAGCACAGGGCCGACAAGGCCCTTCATCAGCACGGAGGTCTCCCCTATCCTGTCCGGAGCGTTGCCGACAAGGGACACGAAAGAGGAATAGTCAAGATTGTCGGAAGCTATCCTTCCGCCAAGGCTTATGTCGTACAGGAAATACGATTCCGAAGAATTGTTGGAACGGATCCTCGCCCCGAGGTCGACGGCGTTGAAAGAACGTGACAGCACGGTGTCCTTGGAAGCCAAGCCGTAGTACCCCGCCCCGAAGGAAAGGATGGTCTTGTCCCAGCTGCAGACCCCGTCGAAACCGGCGGTGGTCAAGGAGTTGTAGCCGTTGTAGAAGCGCCCGGACTTCTTGAGCGTGACTCCATCCTGTCCGTATTCAGGGACAATCTCGTGATAGTCACCGAAATACGACCTGTGGTTGGCGTAGACGCTCATCTGGAAAGCGCCCTTGAGTTCCGGACTGTACACGAAATCCAATTGAGGATGCAGAGCGTAGCCGGCCCCGGCCTTCAAATAGAGGCTGCGGCCCCGCCAGGCATCCTTCTTCGGCTTCATGTCAAGCACATAGGGCTTGAAGCTGTAGGCACCCTGGTAAGGCTTGTTGAAGACCTCGTAGTCGAAATCAAGGTCGAACCTCAGAAGAGAGTCCGGGACGCACATCTCGATCTGCGGCTTGACGGCCTGCGACTGGCCGCTCTGGTAGATGTTGGTGACCTCGACGGTCGGATTGAAATTCTGTCCGTATGAGAGCGCGGCCGACATAGTCAGCGCGGCCGCGGCGAGATAGATCCTTTTCATTTCCATTACATCAGATTCTTAAGTTTCTCCAGCCTCATCCTCACACTGTCAAGCACATCGTCGTTCTTGCCCTCGGACGGGCTGTAGCCGTCGCGCACACTCTCGAACGTGGCCTTGGCCTGCGTCAGATTGTCCCTGTCGGCGAACGAGTCGCCCAGCACGATGAACGCCTTGGCGAGCCAGTAGTTCTGGTCGCCCGCGTGCCTGGCGAAAGCGTAGACCTTCTCCTCGACGGCCTCATATTCACCCTTGTCGTAGGTGTCCTGGATGATCATATAGGCTGCTTCGGCCCCCTCGGCGGTGGACGGTTCGGCGGCAAGGGCGGCGAACCCTGCCAGCGCCTCGCTTCTCCTGTTCATCGAGAGCAATGACCTGGCTTCTGAATATCCAGCCTCGCGGATCTCGGCCTTGGTGCTGGCCGCGTCCGACTTGACCTTGGCCGCGCAGGACAAAGCCGACTGCCAGTCCCCTGCCTTGAAGGCGGAACGCATCATACCGAGCCTCGCTGTGTGCTTGTTGTTCTCTATCCTGGCGTCCTCAAGCAGAGAGGAATAGCCCCCGAACGCGTCCTTGTAGCGCTGGAGTTCGTAGGAGAGGTTCGAGAAGTTGAGCATAGCCATCTCCGAGAACGAAGACGACACGCCCGAGTCGACCGACTTCCTGTACCAGGCGCAGGCCTGCTCCTTCTTGCCGGTGTTCTTGTAGCACTCGGCGACGTAGTACTCGGCCTCAGCCTTCCTGCTTCCCTGCGGGTAGCGCTGCAGGTAGTTCTGAAGCGACGCGAGAGCCTTGCCGTAATTCTCGGTCAGGAAGACCTGCTCGGCGGAGTTGAAGTACATCTCCTCCTTCTCGCTGTCGGTCTTGTCCTTGATCACACCGGCCTTGTCGGCGTAGTCGAGATACTCGTCGGCCCTGCCCTGCGACTGGTAGATGGACTCTATGGCCAGGAGAGCGTCCTGGGCATATTCAGTGCCGGGCATATCCGCTATGACCTGCTTGTAGTAGGCCAGGGACTTGTCGTACTCCGACATATTCCTTGAAATCATTCCCAGTTCGATGAGGGAGCGGGCGGCGATGGTCTTGTCGCCGGTCACCGAACGCAGACGGCTGAAGGTCGAGATGGCGTCCTCGTCGCGGCCGGCGGTGACGTAGGCCCTTCCGAGTTCGTACATCGCCTCTGAATAGTAGGAGCTCGACGGATCGGCTTCAAGCGCCCTGGAAAGAGACTTGATCTTGCCGGCCGGGTCTCCGAGAAGGCCGCGGGCTATGCCGGCGCGGTAGTCCGGGTAAAGGTTGTCGCTGAACGGGAAACGCTTGAGGGCGCTGTCATATTCCTCGGCAGCGGTCTTGTAGTCCTTGCGGATGAAATCGCAGTCAGCCCTTCTGACGGCCGCGTCCTCGCCCTCGTAGAGCTTCGAGCCACCGAGATATTCATCGAACCACTTGGCCGCCGAGGCGTAGTCGCCCTTGCGGAAGTAGCAGTAGGCGATGTCGTAAGGAAGAAGCGAGCCTTCCTTGCGGCCGTCAAGCGCGGAATTGTTGTAAAGGTCCTTGAAAGTCTCCAGGGCGTTGTCGTACTTGTCGCCGCGGTAGAGGGACTCCGCCAGCCAGTACTTCGAGAGCTGGTAGAAGGATGTCCTTTTGCCGGCGTAGAACGACGCCGCCTTCAGGTAAGGCACAGCGTCGCTCCAGGAGCCGCCCGAGATGAGCTGCTCGGCACGCAGATAGTTGGCCCTCATATAGTTGGCCTTCTGGTTGTCGTCAAGCTGGTCGATGTTTGAATAGGCCTCCACCGCACCTGCGTAGTCGCGGTTGTACAAGGAGGCGAGGGCTATGTAGCTGTAGATCCCTTCGCCCTTCTTCTTGTCCGAGTACTTGGAGATGTAGTCGTTGAACACGGACGGGTTGTGGTTCAGGTCGAAGGAGAGTTTGGCGTAGTTGAAATGAGCGTCCTCCTGCACATCAGGATTGTAGGACGCTTCCGAGGCATCCTTGAAGGCGTCCAGCGCGGCCACCTTGTTGCCGGTGCGGATGTAGCTGTAGGCCATGTTGTAGTTGGCGATCTGGCCGATCGAGTCGGTCCTGTCCTCCATCTTCGAGAAGTTGTCGACGGCCCCCTTGAAGTCGCCGACAGCGTAAAGCACCGATCCAGCGTAGAACCTGTCGCCGCGGTCCATCTCTTTGTCAGAATCCACCAGTCTGTCGTAGTACTCCTTGGCCTTGCCGGTGTCGCCCTTCGCCAGATAGGACTCGGAAAGAATCCTCACAAGGCGGCGGCTTCTCTCCTCCGGAGCCTTCTCCATCAGAGCCGGAGCGTTCTTGATGACATAGGAGTAGTCCTTCTTCATGAAGCGGCACTCGGTCATATAGTAATTCGAGATGTCCGTGAAGCGAGGGTCGCGGGCGGCTTTCGCGAACCAGTCATAGGCCGTGTCGAAGTCTTTGGCGGTGTAGCGGATGTAGCCGAGGAAGTACCTCGACGGAGCCGTGTAGTCCGACATCGCCGTCTTGTCGGCGGCGGCGAACAGAGACTCAGCCTTTTTCATGTCCCCCACGGCGAACCAGGAATAGGCTTCCTTGAATGAATATTCCGGCACAAGTTTCCCGGAGAGGTCCTGCATCCGGATCTTTCCGAACTCGGCGGCGGCCGCCTCATAGTTCTGGGCGTCGAAGAGATTGAGAGCCTTGTAGAAATGGATTTCAGGCACAAGGGGCGAATAAGGATACCTTCCGACATATTCATCGGCGAGGGTCTCGTTGCCCTCCTGCTGCAGCCGCACCGCGCAGAGAGCCTCGTAGCCGGAGGCCATCTCGTCGCCCGAAGAAGCTTTGATGGAACTGAATATGCTGCCGGCGCGTTCGAACATTCCGTTCTCGTAGAGTTCGACCGCATGGCGGTAAAGTCCGGGTTCATTCCCCGCGGTCTGGGCCGCGGCGCCGAGCCCCGGCAGGGCCACGGCCAGAAGAACCGCTATGAGTTTTTTATCCATAAACATCGAGTTCAAAATATATTCTACAAATTTAGTAAAAATAAAGTATATTTGCTCATACTTACTGCAGGTAATAGCTATGGACACAGAAGCGACAGCACCAAAAAACGAGCCGATAGTCCTTTTCAAAGGGGCGGACATCCTCGGAGGAGACAACACGGTGATCTACGGACTTGACATGGAGATCTTTCCCGGCGATTTCGTCTACATCGTCGGCAAGGTCGGGACCGGCAAGACCTCGGTCATCAGGACGATGATCGGCGAGAACCCTCTGGAGAAAGGCTCCGGAACAGTCTGCGGATTCGACCTCCGCAAGCTCAGGGACAAGGACATCCCTTACCTGCGCCGCAAGATAGGCGTTGTCTTCCAGGACTTCCAGCTGCTGATGGACAGGACGGTCGAGAGCAATCTTGAGTTCGTCCTGAAGGCCACCGGATGGAAGGACCGCAAGGAAATCGACAAGAGGATCACCGAGGTCCTCGAGGCCGTGGGGATGCAGAACAAGGCCCACAAGATGCCTCATCAGCTTTCCGGCGGAGAGCAGCAGAGGATCGCCATAGCGCGTTCGCTGCTCAACAAGCCCGGTCTGATCATCGCCGACGAGCCTACCGGCAACCTCGACAACGAGACCGCCGACGGCATCCTGCGGCTGCTCACCGGCATCAACAAGGAGGAAGGCACGGCCGTCGTGATGGTGACCCACAACCGCAACATCTTCGAGAAGTACAGCGGCAGAGTCTTCGTATGCAAGGATGAGAAATGCACGGAGAACCTCAACGACGAGGTGATCGACCTCGCGCTGTCAATCTGACAGAGATGGACCGGAAGACCCGCTACTCCAAGATTCTCGGCTGGTTCAGCCTCAACGACCCCGACCCGAAGACGGAACTCAGCTACGGCTCGCCTTTCCAGCTTCTCGTCGCCGTGGTCCTGAGCGCCCAGTGCACCGACAAGAGGGTGAACATGATAACTCCGGCCCTGTTCGACCGCTTCCCCACCCCCGAGGCTATGGCCTCGGCCACCCGGGAGGAGATCCGTGGGCTGATCGGGAGCGTCACCTACCCCGGCAGCAAGAGCGGCTACCTGCTCGGTCTCTCGAAAACCATCGTCGAAAAATTCGGCGGCCAGGTGCCTGGCGACACCGCCAGCCTGATGACCCTGCCCGGAGTCGGGCGGAAAACGGCGAACGTGCTTGTCTCCGTCCTGCACGGCGCGCCTGTCATCGCCGTGGACACCCACGTGTTCAGGGTTTCCCGCCGGCTCGGCCTTTCGGACGGAAAGACTGTCGAAGCCGTGGAGAAAGACCTCGAAAGACATATTCCCGAAGACTTGAGACCCCGGGCGCACCATTGGCTGCTGCTCCACGGGCGCTACACCTGCACGGCGAGGAAGCCCGGGTGCGGTGGCTGCCCCCTGAAGGAGTGGTGCAGACATTTTTCAACCGCCGGGGAGGATTCCGCCCGGTGAATATGCTTTACTCAACTTTCGCAAGTGGCAAAATGCCTGTGATAAAATACCTTATCCCAC
>CAVJKE010000017.1:0-14658 GCA_963649695.1 bacterium | reverse complement strand
TTTCTGCTCGGCTTCGCTGTATTCGGCGTCATAAACCATTGATTCCAGGCAGTCTATGCTGAGATTGTCAGCGGTAAGCCTAGCGGTTGAAGGGTTGACGCGGAGACGGATCGCCGCCGAGTCACCGGCCACTATCTGCTCAGGGATAGAGAGCAGCACCATTCCGTTGGGTTTGATGATTTTGACTTCAGTCTGCTCTTTGCTGCAGGCTGCAAGCACGACAGCTGCCACAGCAGCCAGAGTGATGAACTTCTTCATAATGAAACACTGCTTATTTCGGATTCCTGTTTTTTCATTTAAATCCCGGAAGCCAGACTGACTCCCGGGACTATTTATCTTTCAAAGATTAATTGCTGAACGAGACGGTGGACTTGCCGTCACCGAACTCGAAGTATTTGTTCTGCACCCAGACCGTGGCCGCCGAAGCGGACTTGGTGGTCTTGAAGGCGCAAGGGATGATCTTGTAGGCGTTGTCGGACGTCGAGGCCATCGCCTGGTACTCGGCGTAGGTGACCGTCTTCGTGAAGCCGTAGGAACTCTTAGCGGAATTGATCATCGAAGTGCCGTACCAGGTTGACATGTAGCCGCTCTTGTAGGTGTCCCCAGACTTGGACACGTCCGGAGTCAGCGAATTGGCCGAGGACTCCATCTTGAACTCAAGCGGGAAAAGATGCTCGCTGAGACCTGTCGGAACTTTGATGTTAAGGGTGAAGGTCTGGCCCACTCCTGTCGAAACCGAGGACGGATCGCACTCGAGAACCATCTTGTACGGCTTGCGCAAGTGCAAGACGACGGTCCTCGCCACCTTGACATAGCCGCCTGTCGCGGCAGGCTCGTAAAGGATGATGGTCTGGGTCTTCTCCTCATCGCCAGGAATCTGCGGTGTCAGGGTGCAGACGCACCAGCCATCCGCTCCGGTGACTTCCCTGTCGGAGTCGAATTCCTTTATCACGGCTCCGCCGCCGGCCAGGGCCTTGCCTGTGGCCTTGTCGTAGGTTTTGATCACGGTGTTGTCCACATTGGTCGGTTTCGTGATGTCAGGGACGTACTTGAACCGGAATGTGAAGTCATCGGTCGTGACGACGGTCGTGTCGGAGTAACTGATCAGAAGACGGCTCGTGCCGTCGGAGATGTTGATGATGTCCTGGGTCACAACTGAACTGGCGAAGTTGTTGGCCGCAGGCTGGGCGGCGGCCTCGGCCGCGGTTTCATAGCCGTCGCTCGTGCAGTTGGTGACCGTCACCTCATAGGTGAAGTTCCTCAGGATGTTGTAGTACTCCATAAGGCCCATGTCGGCGGACTTGACGAAATCAATCTTGTAGTAGGTCTCCTTGCCTGTGCTGCCGGTGCCCGTCCACTTGCCTTTAACAAGGATCACGGTGCTGGTCGCGTCGTTGGAGAAAGGACGCTCGTAGAGGTAGAGGGCTCCGGATGCGGACGAGGACGGCACGGTCCAATCCACGTCGGAAGCGTCGGTGTCCACGATCTGCACGTTCTTCGGAAGATAGCCTTCGAAGCCGACGGAGGACTTGCCGTCGTAGGAGGCAGAGAGGTCCTCGTACTCACGGCTGACATAAGGGTTCAGCGTATAGCTGTCGCCCGTCAAGTCTGTGGCAGGATACACGGCGAAGGAGCTCTCGCTCATCACGCAAGGAGCGACGCTGCCCCTGTCCGGCACGTTCAGCAGAGTGTAGCCGGTCAGCTCGAAATTGCAGCCTTCCTTGCAGTCCACCGTCACCTTGGAGAAATTGCGCACAAGCGGAATCTTCACCAGCTTGGCCTTGTCGGCCTCCGGCATCTTGTCCCAGCTGTCATTGAGGTAGATACCGCCGTCCAGCACCACCCTCTGCCAGTAGGTGACCTTCGAATCGCCGACCGTCAGGTTGCTGATCACTGAATATTCAGTACCGTAGGTCACAGGGTTGGCGGAAAAGTCGTAGTTGGCGATGAAGTGCAGGATCCTCTTGCTGAGGGAGGCCTGGAGCTTGACCGTGAACTTGTACTCGGTGTTCATGTCGATGCCGAAACTGGCCGGGTCGACCGGCTCGGCCTTCTGGCACTCCACGAAGTAGCCGTTCTCATCGAAGACGAGGACGTAGAGCATTGAGATGGTCTCGTCGTCCGTCAGGGACATCCCTCTCGTGGCCGCCTTGCCGAAATCCGGCGAAGTGACCGAGAAGGTCAGCCCCTCGGAGGTCTCCGGCAGAGACTCGATCCCTTCGGAGCAGCCTGCCAGGGCGAGGACAGTGAATATGCCTATGAATATGTTCGCTAATCTTTTCATAATCTTCTACCTCGATCTTCTACCTCTGTGTGTCTCCCCACGTGAAAGTGCTCTTGTCGCACTTGTCCTTCCAGTACCACTCGTCGTAGACGCAACGGACATATGCGCTCCTTGTGGTTGTCCCACCGTTGGCCATGTATCCCGTACTGTTACTGCCCCAGTAATATGAATCTGTTGACAACAAGATAGGAATCTTACCATCGTTTGCAAGCATCACCATATACTCGATTTCCGCCTTGGTAGGAATTCTCCACCTGCCAGCAGGATATCCATCCTCCTGGTATGATGCACATCTTTTCTTTGCATCATTATAGCTCATAGTAGAAGTCACGCCATAAGAGGAAGCGATCCTGAACGATGGCGCAACCATATTATTCACACGGTCACCATCAGTGTCAGAAGGATAATAGTAACTCAACTGGCGAGTGTTCCCGTCCATATCTGGAGCGGAAGCCCAACTCCTTGAAGAACCACTACCATGTCCTCCTTGACCACCCGAGCTGCTGAAAGTTGGGACAGAAATCGATTCTGTCCTTGGGTCTCCGATGATGTATGAACTACCTGCAGGTAATGAACTTACGGTCACAACATACATATAAGGATCCTTGTTTCCGGCGCTACTCAAATTGGCAACATAATTCCAGCCGCTTCCAGTCGTCTGGCTTCCATTCAAAAAGACATATCCGTGCTTACTGTTGTTACCGCTTCCGCTGGTTCCGTTATCCGGGGTTTTACAATCTGAATTAAGGCTGGCGACCACATACAGGGCAGGGTACTGGGTGACGGTGATGGTCTCGTTGAACTCCGTGTTGTCCTTGTGGCGGATCGTGAAGGTCAGCGTGTAGGCCGTCACATCATAGTCGGAGTCGTAGTCATTGACAAGATTGTGGGTGAAGGTCACAGTCTGGGCGTCGCTGTCAGACACAAGAGTGTAGGAGTCCGAAGAGACCGTTTCTTCGTAAGGCTTGTAGCCGGACGAAGGCTTCAGGATCGTCTTGGTCATCGAGGCGTTGACGACCTCGACCGGATGGGAGGTGTAGAACGGAACGGTCAACGAATTGACATTGTCCATCACATACTCGCTCTGGTCCACCATCAGGTAGCGGTAGCGCATAAGCTCGGCCTCGATCTTGACGGAGGTGCGGCCCCAAGGCAGGATCATGTAGGACGGATTGACCACCGTAGGGTTGTCAGGGTCGCCGCTGCCCAGGATGCTGACCGCCAGACGCACGTCGTACCAGGTGTTGCGGTCAAGATGGCCGGTCACATTGTTGAACGGCACGGCGTAGTAGCAGGTGAAATAACGGCCCGCCGACTCGCTTTTCCACGGCAGGGAAAGCAGAAGGTAAGGTGCGTCTCCAAGATCCGATGAAGACTTCGAGTCTGCTCCGGAGGAGGTGGCGGCGTCGGAGTCCCTCCACTGGTTGTAGTAGGAGTAGAACGGAAGCTCGTGCGACCAGCCTGCGGTAGCGTCGCCGGTCATCTGACGGGACTTGTTGCTCGGGGTCTTGTAACTGAAAAGGCCTTCCTCACGGTCGGTCCTGGTCATCACGCCGTTGACCAAGCCCTTGGATATTCCATTGACATAGGCCACGTGCATATTCTCTGTGTCAGGCTGCCAGTCCTCCTCCTCGTCGACCCCATCCCTCGTGACCTTGGTGACGGTGAAGGTGATCTTGGAAGCCGCGCGGTAGAGAGGCACGGTCCCGTAGATGGTGCGGGTCGCTGTGACGAGCGACAGGACAGCCTCTCCGTCCATCACGAAATTGTCCTGGACTGAGGCATAAGGGTCGTCGGTGACTGTGGCGTCAGGGCCGAAAGGCGAACTGATGACGATGTTCTTGATTCCGTTGACGGAAGGCTTGCCGGAAGGGTACTCCCCCGCTCCGTCGATGTTGGCGGCCACATAGACTCTGCAGGAGGTCGCCCCGTCAGGGAACAAGGCCTCGACAACACTCTGGCCGAGCTTCATCTGCAGGGTCACCTTGCCCTTGGACGGTTCGTCGCCGGAGGCCCCGCTCACAACAGCGGCCGAATTGGTGGCGGTGGCGTAGCCGGACTCAGGCCAGACATAGACGGCCGCGTCGTCGTCCGACGCGTCATTCAAGTAGAAAAAGAGTTTGAAATCGCTGATGACGTTCTCGTTGAACTCATCCTCCCCGTAGGCCGTGGCTCTTGTCACCCCGAGCCTGCCGGGATCGAGTTCCAGCGACAGCGTGGTCCCGTCCGAGACCACGGGGTCGTCATTCTCCCACACCGAGCAGGATGTGAGAGCGAGAACCGCCATAAGAATTGTAACCGCTATCTTTCTTGCCATTGTCATTATCTAATCCTAAACTCTAATCCTTGCTGATAACATAAGGTCCGCCTAGAACGGTCGAAGTGTCGAAGTTGATGTTGCCGTAGCTGGCATAGATGACCAGTTTCGCCGAACCGACGGTCTCCGCATTCTGCTTGATGGTGATGGTCACCGGCTTGCCGTCGACAATGCCGCTGACACTGTCGAAACCGTGTTCGTAGTCATATTCAGCGCCGCCGATCTCACCGCCGAAGCGGAAGTGGTTGAGGTCGCCGCTCTTCTCCTCGAAGACAGCGTACCACTGCGCTCCCACAGGGCTTGCGATCGTGAACTGGCAGACAAGGTCTCCGGCGTTGCTTGCAAGCACCCTGTTGTCGGCTATCGGAGTGATGTGGTTGCCGTCGGTCCACTTGATCTGGCCGTCCGTCGTCGTGCCGACCGTCTTCTTGTAGTCCACATCGAACTCCTCGAACTCCCACGGCTGGGCGATGAGGGTCAGAGTCAGTTCATAGGCTCCGACAGAGTTGACGGTGAAGTCGTAGACGTGGTTGCGGACGATGTTGAAATAATTGCCGGTCGATGTGCCGTAGTCACGGAAATCGATCGTGTAGGTCTTGTCGATGTTCTTGAAGCTGATCTCGATGCTGGACTTGTCGCTTCTTGCCAGACCGGAGGCCGGGTCGATGTTGCGGTACTCAGGCACATAGAGGACCCAGCAGCCATCGCCTTCCGTGAAAGCGAGCGACTTGCTGACGGAATCATTGTCTTCCGAGCCGCCTACGAGATGCACCGAATTGGAATAAGGGAGGTTGCGGGTGTTGTCGTACATTCCCAGAGGGGCGCAGGCAAGGCCCTTGTTGTAGTTCTTGAGAGTCAGGGACTCAATCTCGTCGGTGATGTCGGCGCTCTTGCGGACAATCACCTTGGCGACGGAGCGGAGAAGGTCGATCGTGCCGAGGTCGGTGATCAGGTTCTTCCTGAACTCGATGTCGCCGGAGATGGTCTTGACACCGAACATCGGAATGGTGTTGGTGGCTGAAGGCACGAACGGGAAGTCAAGCGACTCGCACATCGAGGCCGCGTCCTCGCAGACATCCTCGATCGTGGTAGTACCCTTCTCGAGGGTCACGTCACCGCGCCAGTTGGCGAGGACGACCACCTTGAAGTTTGTGATGGGAGCGGTCTTCAGAGGGCCGCTGAGCTCCCATTCCTGAGGGTAGGCGCTGTCGTCCACCGGTGTGACGGTCTCCGGAGTGAACTCCTCCATAAAGACATTCTCCTTGCTGAAGAAGAGGATGCGCAGCTTGCTGACATCCAGATAGTTCTCATAACCCGCACCGGAATCATCCTCCTCGGTCAGCGCCCTAGTGAAAGTGCCGTTCTCGCCGGCGCTCACCACAAAGGTGACCTTGTACCCATCGGCCGAAGGCATCGGCTCCCGGGAGTTCTTCTCGCAGGACGCGGAGAAGAGGCAGAAGGCGACCAGAGTCAAAAGAATATGTTTCCTGAAAAATTCCATCTTTCTGACAATACCCTCTACAGATTAGATTGCTGAAGGACCACCTTCCAGGAGTTGACGTAGATGAAAGAGTTGATCCATCTGTCGCCGTCGTCGAGGAAGAAGACCATATTGTACTCGTCCTGGCGGTCAAGATATTCCTGCTCGTCCATGCTCTGGTTGTACTTTCCCTTGACGAGAAGGGCGAAGTCCACGACAGGGACAGAAAGGACGGTGGCGCCGTTCTCGTTGTTGGTGACGACGAGCCTCGGGGAGCGTCCGTACATCAGTCTGCCGGTGCTGATCTCCGCTACCGCGAGGTTGAGCAGCGACCCGGCTCTGGTGTCGACCTTCTCGACCTCGGCTGAGCCGGACTCAACTGACCAGGCCTTGTAGGTGACTTCTCCGCCGCGCATAAGGCTGTTGTCCCAGTCCATCAGACCGTTGTCCTCGACGATGGCGAAACTGAACTTGTCCTTGTCCAGGGCAGAGCCGGAGATGTGCTGGAGGATGACCGTGAAGTAGTTGGTGTCCTTTGTGAGAGGAACTTCAGCCACCACTGTACCCTCGTCCTTGGTGAAGTCGACATCGGCCACATAGCCGTGGTAGAGTCCGTCAAGTCGGCTGTCCACATAGGCCGAGCCGTCGGCGGCCGTCTTGCTGATGACAGCGCAGGTCAGGTCTTTCTTGCTTGCGGCATCGCCGATAATGAATGACTTGCAGTCATCGCCCTGGCACCAGGCCAGAAGGTCGTACTTTCCTGGCTGGAGGTCAAGCTCCATCTCATAGTCTCCGGTGGAGAGGACATCGCCGCTTTCGGTCTTGGAAAGGACGACGGCCCCGGTCGCCGGGTCGAGGACATAGAGGGTCACCGCCTTCACCTCGTGGGCGAAAGCGTCGGCAAACAACAGATTCCGGTCATAACGGAACTTAACTCGATAATGAACGTCGCAATCACCTTCGTTGTCGTACACAAGTCCTTGGCACGACGAAAGCGCGCCGCAGCAAACCAGCGTTGAAAGAACCGCGAACATTATTCGCTTCAAACGAAACCTCATAGTCCTAATTTTTTTATTTGGCAACCGCCGGAAGTGATCAGCCTCCGGCGGCCGATGGTGTCCGCCATCCAGGCGGACGGAGTTTATCCGTCACCGGCCACAAGGCCGGTGGAAGAGTCGATTAATTAAAGGTTGACGCTCTGCTTTACAACCTTCCAGGTAAGTACGTTGACGGTAGCGCCTACATAGTAGTCCTTGAGATCGTCATCATTAGGGATGATCAACTCGTCAGGATCGTAAACGGCGTGGCCGAGGTTCGTGATGCTGTCGATGGTAAGGTTGTAGTAGTGGTTGCGGACAACACCGTAGTCAGCCTCAGCAAGAACGCTCTTGAAGTTGCTGTCGTCATACTTCACAACTTTACCATTGTAAATGCTTCCGTTGTTAAGATGCTCGATAGGGATGTTGTAGTACATCATACCGTTGTTGTAGTAGTTGGCTGTAGTGACGGCCTTCTCACCCTCGTTGAGTCTGGAGGTGACATCAGCGGCGGAAACGGCAGTGAATGTCTTGCCGTCATAGGTGTAGTAAGTATTGCCTATAACACCACCCTCATTAAGGTCCTTGGCGGCGAGGGTCACGTTGCCGTCCAGTCCGTTTACGACCTTGAGGTCGTCTGCAGAAAGGGCCTCATAATTGGCTTGAGCAGAAACAGCGCCTTTGTAGATCTTAGTGCCGGCGTGATTTGCGGCATAAGTAGCAAGGACCTTGTTCTTGTAGCCGGTCTCGGTGTAGAGATTCTTAAGGTAGTTCACGAGATTGACCGGAGTACCGTCCTGCTCGGTAACCTGAGCCTTGACGAGGACGCTGGTGACAGCTCCTGAGAAGTTGACGGTCTTGAGGACCGCGGCGGAGTTGGTGTTCTCACGGCAGTAGGCAGGAGAATTGAGCTCAACATCAAGCTTGCTCCAGCTGGTGTAGTCGAGGGTAGGGGTCTTGGTAGCCTGCACCTCGACAAGCTTGGCGTAGTTCTGAGGATAGAAAGCGGCAGTGCCGAGATCATAGTTGGAAGACTGTCCCCAGTAGCTTCTGTGGTTGATGCCGTCATTCCAGGCAAAGCCGGTGGTGGAGAAGTCCCACGCAGTGTTGATGTGCTTGAAGACGTGGGAAGTGCTTGTGGTGGCGTTGAGACCCCAGCCGAGGATGCTGAAATAAAGGTCTTTGGCGGTGCCGTCAACATCGAAAGAGCCGATCTTGCCGGTGGCGCCGACAGACGAGCCGCGGTTGACGACAACCTTGGCGGCGAGCCTTTCAACATAAGCGGTGACAGAGTTCTCCTCCTTGGCGGCTTCTTCCTCGTCTACCTGGAAGTTGTTGCCGGAAAGTTTCTCGCAGAAATAACCTGTGGCGGCGTTGCCGTTGTTGTAGGAAGAGCTTGTCATCACGAAGTTGGTCCAGTCTGTGGCTGTACCTTCAGTGGCGACCACCTTGACAAGGTGCTCAGCGGCAGCCTCGATGCTCTTTCCACTAAGACTTGCGACCAGAGTGTCAGGGGCGTTGAGGACGACAGACATATAGACAGGATAGGCTGTGGACTTAAGATTCTTGAGCAGGACGATTCCCTTGCCGACCTCCTCGACATTGTTGGAGGTGGTTGTGCCGGTTGTACGGTCCCAGGTAGCGTCATCCTTGTCGGCGTGCATAGCGTAAGAACCGTCGGCATTGTAGAAGAAGAAGTCAGCGGTGTTGACTGTGTTCTCTTCAGTCGTACCGAAGTAGAAGGAAGGGTCGGCGGCGGTACCTCTTGTGGAAGGATCGGAGTAGGCGATCTTCACGCTGAGGTAAGCCTGGTCAGACTCGAAAACATTGTTTTCTGTAGTGGTGTTCTCCTTGTTGCAGGCCACTACCGCGGCGAGAGCGAAGGCAGCCGCGAAGAATTTGCTGTTTTTCATAAACATCATTTGTTTGTTTAACTATTAAATATTGAATATATTCCTGTTATTTCTTGCCGGCGGTGCGGAAGTACTCGTTGAGGATCTCGACCTGCGGGCCGGCTTCCTCAAGACCCTTCGCCGAAGCCACCTTGAAGTGGTCAAGGGCGGAAGAGTAGTCGCTCTGGGCGATTGCCAGCACTCCGCGGGCGTAGTCGGCCTCGGCGCTGCCTCCGGCCTTCTCCAGACGCTCGGCGGCGATGGAGTAGTCACCGCGGCTGATCGCAGCGTTGGCGGCGTTGAGGTTGGCGGTCTCGTCGGCAGGGTACATCGCGGCCGCGGTCTCGAAGACCGTGTTGAACTCGTCGCTGCCCTTGTCAAGGGTGCTGGCTGCCGTGTAGAACTCCTGCAGGGAGAGCTTGTTAGGATTAGTCTTCATCACCTTGAGGATCTCCTGCGGATCGGCATAGGAGCGGATGCTGTAGTCGATCTTGTACTCGGTGCAGCGGAGTCCAGGGTAGACCTCGGACTTCATGATCTCGTAGGACTCAGGGCAGTACCTGCGGATGCGGAACTCCCTGATGTCCGGATCCGGCTCGGCTTCGGCCATCTCAAGAATCTTGTCGGCGTCGGTCAGCGAACTCTTCCTGACCCAGGCCAGAAGGCCGTCCCAGTTCTCAGGCTCGAACTCGGTCTTGAACACCGATGAAGGGAACTTGAAGAGGTTCTGCACATAGTTTCTGATGGTGGCCGTCCTCTCGCGGGCGAGGTCTGTGTTGTGGGCGTAGGTGCCTTCAGGTGAGGCGTAGCCCTTCAGCCAGATCGAGGTCACGGTGATGTCGCTGTCCATACGGACGGAATCGATCGTGGCGCGGATCTTACCGAGTTCCACGGCGTTGTTGTGGTAGTCGGTGTGGATCTCCGTCCTGTCCACAGGGAAGTCGACGTAGGCCACTCCGCTGAGACTGCGGCTCTTGGTCTTCTCGGCCTCGGTGCCGACGTAGATGAGTTCAGGCATCGAAGGAGTCCAGAGAGTCTTGGAAAGGACATCGGCGCTCTGGCTTGCCGTCTGGCACTCCCTGCAGCCATAATCCTTCCTGCCCAGCACCAGTGCGGCCCCGGTCATCCATTTGGCTGACGGAACGGAGGCGTGGTACTTGATGACATCGGTGGCCTCACCGTTTCTGAACGAGGTCTCGGTCTCGCCGGAGATCTTCTTCCCCTGACGGAGATAGTAGTAGTAGCGCTGACGGCCGTAGACTCCCACTGACGGGAAAGCCAGGGAATCCGAGCCTTTTACAAGGTAAGGTGTGACAAGGACGGCCTGACCGCTCCTGACTTCGAGGTCGGAAAGGTCAAGGTCCATGTCAAGCGTGACGGAAGAGCCGTCGCGGTAAACCACCGGAGCGCTTGCCTTGACGCCCTCGATCTCTGACGTGACGGTCACCTGCGCGGACAGGGTCTGTCCAGCAAGGGCCGCGGCGGCGAGGGCCGCGATTGTGAATATGCTTGTGCTTTTCATCGTTCCTTCAATTAAAAGAGGTACACGAGGCTCACAGCCATCTTTGTGACACCGAAATAGTCGTGTTCGCCGTCGGTGGCGATCTTCTTGCCGCAGCCTGCGCAGCGGTAGGTGTCGTACCAGGCGTGAACCCAGCCGGCTCCGATCTCGGCTTCAAGATTCCAGTGCTGGCCGAGAATCCAAGCGTAGCCGTAAGCGAGACCCGCTCCGGCCATCCAGCCCTGGTAGCGGTTGTCCTTGAACAGGCTCCAGTCTGTCCCGAAGAGTTTTACATCGGTGTCGAAGCCTCCGTAGTTGAACTGGCCTCCAAGAAGATGGGCGCCTACGAAATGGCCGGCCCAGGCGTCGCAGGTCCAGAAACGGACCTCCGGCTGCAGAAGCCAGCGTTTGAATTTCTTGTCTCCCGAGAATGTCCACGGGTTGAGGTCGCCGGACAGGTCAGCCGTCCATCTCGGGGCGAAACGCAGCTCGGCTCCAAGGTTGGCGGTAGCGCCGAGGTCGTGGAGAAGGTTGGTCTTCACGGCGACGGTCTGGGCAGCCGCCGTGTCCGGGAAGACGGCAAGTGACAGCACCGCCACAGCCACTCCGGCCACCAAAGACCTGGCTGCTTTCAGGACTTTCGTCCTGCCAATGTTCTTTATAATGTAGCTCATTATGAATGAATATGTTCTAAGCCAAACGCACAAACTTCAGCAGTCCGCCTGAAGACGGATCACGCAAAATCACTTGTTATCATCCCTCGGAAAGGTTAAGTCGTTATTAACGAGCGCATTAGCACCCCCCCCGAATAGAATCCCTGACTTCTCAGCCTAAGCCGTACCGGTCCTGGTATGTTTCACAAGATTAAGCATTCTCTCAAAGTCCTTCTTTTAGCCGCAGCCCCCACACATAACGATGCGTGCGAGGCAACCAGTTTAGATGCGTTATGAATTAAAATTGTTTACAAATATTTTAAATTGTTTATAAATTCCACTACTTCCTTACAAACTGGCTGCAAATTTACATAAGAAAGTGACAAAATAAAAACTAATTTCAATTTTTTCTAATCGCAGAATGACAAAAACTCACCGCCGCGAAGCAAAAAACGCTTTACACGGCGGTGAGTTAAGGTTTTTACGTTTTGTTCTTTTTCAGTTCAAAGCGGGGACGGCTTCTATTCCTCCGGCTGTGGAGCGGGCTTTGTGGCCGGTGCAGCCTCTGCCGGGGTCTCCACCGGGATTCCAGCCGGGGTTTCCACCGACGCATCTGCCTGAGCCTCAACCGATGCCTCAGCCGAAGCCTCTTCAGCCTCGACGCTCTCAGGATTGAATATGCTTCTCGCGGCGGCCACGGCGCAGTTGATGCCGTCTATGGCCGAGGAGACGATGCCGCCGGAGTAGCCGGCACCCTCACCGCAAGGCAGAAGGCCAGGGAAGGTGTCAGCCTCGCAGGTGCGCGGATTTCTCGGAATCCTCACCGGAGAGGAGGTCCGGGACTCGACACCGATCAGCACGGCGTCGTTGGTGTAGTAGCCCCTCATGGCGTTCTGGTTCACCATCGGGAAGGCTTCCTGAAGCCTGTCGGCTATCATCGGAGGCAGCAGTTCGTGCAGCGGAGCCGCCACGATGCCTCTCTTGTAGGAGGTCTCCGGAAGATCCTCGGATTCCTCGCCCTCGCAGAAATCGACCATCCTCTGCGCCGGAGCGGCGAAAGGACTGTCAGAATGCGAGCTTGCATATTCATACATCTTTTTCTCCACGTCCCTCTGGAAGTCGAGGCCCGCGAAGGCTCCGGAGGCCGCGTAGTCCTCAGGGATGTCCTCAGGGTTGATCTGGACGACCACGCCGGCGTTGGCGAACTTGCCGCTGCGGGCGGAATTGGACATTCCGTTCATCACGATCGTTCCCTCTTCGGTCTCGGACGGCACAAGCACGCCTCCCGGACACATGCAGAAGGAGAAGACTCCCCTCTCGTCCACCTGCTCCGTAAATGAATATTCAGCTGCGGGCATCCCCTGCTCCCACTGGCCGTGGTAGCGGATGTCGTTGATGAGGGACTGCGGATGCTCGACGCGCACGCCCATCGCGAAGCCCTTGGCCTCCAGCTGGCACTCCTTGGCGGCGAGCATCTCGTAGATGTCGCGGGCGGAGTGGCCTGTAGCGAGGATCACCTTCTTCGCTGAATATTTCTGGACACTCGGCTTGCCGGCCTTCGTAGGGTTCTCGCTGTCAAGGGCTTTGACCTCCAGCGTGCCGTCGGCCTTGCGGGTGATGTCGGTGACTTTCGTGCCGAAATGGTACTCGCCGCCCCTTGACTCGATGCACTGGCGGATGTTCTCCACCACCTTCGGAAGGCGGTCGGTGCCGATGTGCGGATGGGCGTCGACGAGGATCTGCGGGCTGGCCCCGAAATTGACGAACTGGTAAAGCACCTCGCGGATGTCGCCCCTCTTCGAGGAGCGCGTGAAGAGCTTTCCATCCGAGAACGTGCCGGCTCCGCCTTCGCCGTAGCAGTAGTTGGAATCAGGGTCAAGCACACCCTCGCGGGAAAGCTTGGCGATGTCGAACTTGCGGTCGCGCACATTCTTGCCCCTTTCCAGGATGACAGGCTTCAGCCCGAGTGTCAGCAGCTTCAGGGCCGCGAACATTCCGGCAGGGCCGGCTCCGATGACGACCACCGGTTCGGCCGAGGTGACATCCTTGTATTCAGGAATCTGATAAGGGACATAGGACTCGTACCTGTGGTTGTAGGCCTCGATGCGGTAGCGGTACATCACATCGTTCCTCGCGTCGATGGAGCGCTTGGCGATCACGCAGGTGGCGTCGGCGTTCGGGAAAGTCGGCTGGAAGGACTTTGTCGGGTCCACGACATTGATAACGGCGTTGCCGCGGAGATTCATCTCCCTGGCGGCCACGATCCTGACATCATCCGGCCTGAGGTCTCGACCCACACGGCCCGTCATTTCGAATTCAATCATATTTATACTTTAAGATATTCATTGAAAAAAAGATGCGCGCGGAATCCGTTAATAGTCCGCGATGCGGGAGACAGGCGCGACGTCGAGAGGCGTGCGCTCGCCGGCGAGGTAGTGGAACCAGCCCGCGACGGCGATCATGGCCGCGTTGTCTGTGGTGAACTTGAACTCAGGAAGGAAGGTTCTCCAGCCGCGCCTGCGGCCCTCTTCCTCGATCCTCGCGCGGAGGCCGCTGTTGGCCGACACTCCCCCGCCGATGGTCACGTCCTTGATGCCGGTCATGGCCGCCGCCTTGACCAGTTTGCTCATCAGGATGTCTATCAGTGTCTTCTGGAAGCTGGCGCAGATGTCCTCCTTGTTCTTCTCCATAAACCCAGGGTCCTTGGCCATCTCGTCACGGACGAAGTACAGCAGGGAGGTCTTCACTCCGCTGAAGCTGTAGTCCAGGCCGGGGATCTGAGGCTTGGCGAACTTGAACCTGTCCGGATCGCCCTGCTTGGCGAGACGGTCGATCACAGGCCCGCCCGGATAGCCGAGCCCCATCATCTTCGAACACTTGTCGAAAGCCTCGCCCACAGCATCGTCGATGGTCTGGCCGAGAATCTCGTAGTCCAGAGGGCCGTTGACCTTGACTATCTGCGAGTTGCCTCCGGAGACGAGAAGGCAGAGGTAAGGGAATTCCGGCTGGCGGTTATCCTTGCCTTCCTGCTTGACGAAATCCGCGAGGATGTGGCCCTGCAGATGGTTCACCATAATGATAGGGATGTCCAGAGCCACGCCGAGAGCCTTGGCGAAAGATGTGCCCACAAGAAGGGATCCAAGAAGACCCGGACCGCGGGTGAAGGCTATGGCTGTGAGGTCGGAAGCCTTGATGCCGGCCTTGTCAAGCGCCTGGCTGACAACCGGGACAATGTTCTGCTCGTGAGCCCTGGAAGCCAGTTCCGGGACCACTCCACCGTAATCCTTGTGCACCTGCTGGCTCGCGATCACGTTGGAGAGCAGGAAACCGTCCTTGATCACCGCTGCCGAAGTGTCGTCGCAACTTGACTCAATTCCAAGGATATAATCCGCCATTTGTTCAAAGACTTTTTAAATTCGAACCGCGAAGATACGATAAATTTTAGTAATTTTGTCCTTCGTTGAAAAAGGCTCTGAAGATATTCTGGTCAGTAG
>CAVJKE010000016.1:0-14846 GCA_963649695.1 bacterium | reverse complement strand
ATCCTGGGCCAGCATCGAGTTGGACACGTCGAGGGCGATCATGATCTCCGCCCCGCGGGTCTTGTGTTCTTTGAGTTTCGCTCCGATCTGCGGCCGCGACAGGCCGATCACGAAGAAGAAGAACGCCAGCGAGAACAGGACGGTCCTCAGCCAGAGTTTCCCCTTCGACCAGGACGGCATCAGCTCGCCCACGAGCTGTTCATCGCCGAACCTGCGTACCAGACGGCGGCGGCGCCAGAGCCAAAGCCCCATCCCGATGAAGAAGAACGGGATCAGGAGCAGAAGCAAAAGGTAGCGAGGGGCTGCGAAAATTATCATACCATCCTCCTTATCAAGAGTTTAACAAGTCCTTCAAGCAACAGGCACAGCAGCGCGGCGAAAGCGTACGACCCGAACAGCTCCTTGTAGACCGGGAAACTGTCGATCGTCGTGCGGGTGGTCTCCATCTTGTTGATGTCTGAATATATCTCCGCGAGTTTCGTGTTGTCGGTGGCTCTGAAATAGCGGCCTCCCGTCATCGTGGCGATGGAGGACAGCAGTTTCTCATCCAGTTCCACCTTGAGGTTGCGCATCTCGACCCCGAACGGAGTCATCACAGGGTACGGAGCCTCGCCGTTGGCACCGACTCCGATGGTGTAAACCCTTATCCCATAGGTCTTGGCGATCTCTGCGGCGGTCTCTGGCGAGATCTCTCCGCAGTTGTTGACTCCATCGGTGAGCAGGATGATGACCCGGCTCTTCGCGTCGGAATCCTTGATCCTCGCCACGGCTGTCGCAAGTCCGTTTCCGATGGCGGTGCCGTCCTCGATCAGGTCGGTGCTGATCTCCTTCATAAGATTGATCAGAGTAGCCCTGTCGGTGGTCAGAGGGCACTGCGTGTAACTCTCACCGGCGAAAACCACGATTCCCATCCTGTCGGTCGGCCTCTGGGCCACGAACTCGATCGCTATGTCCTTGGCCGCGCTGATCCTGTCAGGGGTGAAATCCCTCGCGAGCATACTCGTGGACACATCCATCGCAAGCACGATGTCGATGCCCTCGGTGTCGACCTTCTCGACCTTGGTCGAGGAACGCGGACGGGCGATGGCCACCACGATCAGCGAAAGGGCGGCGATCCTCAGGACGAAAGGAATATGCCTGACGACTCCCAGGGCGGATTTTCCGCCGGCTTTCCAAGGGGTCAGGCTGGAGACGCGCAGATGGGGTCTGCGGTCTTTGATCTCGATGTACAGGTAGCGCAGGACCAGAAGGGCCGGCAGCGCGAGAAGCCAAAGCAAGCCTGGATATTCAAAAAACATCACCTGGTCCCTCCATTCTTTTCAGCGCTCCCATTCTTTTCAGTTCCGCTCTTTCCCTCCTGGACGGCGGCCTTTCCCTTCGCCTCTTCCTCGGCGAGCTGGGACTGGTAGGTCACGGTGACGAAGCGCACGGCGGCTGGAAGCGCGGCGGCGTTCTCCTCGTCGGAGGCCGAAGCCTTTGCGAATTTCACGAAATCGGCGGTCTCGAAGAGCGTCTTCATCTCCTCGTAAAGGTCGGCCGGAACGCCTGCGGACTTAAGGTCTTTGAATATCTCCGCGGTCGTCATCTCAAGGGCGTCGATGCCGTAGCGGGAGGCGATATATTCACGCAAAGTGTCCGTGATGCCTGAATAGTAGGCCTTCTGCTTCTCCGGAACCCAGAATTTCGAGCCGCGGTAACGTTCAAGCTTGCGCAGAGCCACAAGATAAGGCGGGTCTTTGCGGATGTCCGCCCCTCCGTTTTTCTCAAGCCGCTTCGCGACCAGTTTCCAGACAAGGAACACGAGCAGGACCAGAGCCAGCGCCCCAAGGACATAAGGGATGACCTCGGAGGCCTTCAGCGGGTAGCGAATCTGGCCTTTGATGTCGTGGATCTGGTAGGAAGTCGTGTCGACAGGCATCATATGGATGTCCAGCGTCCTGGAATCGAAGACCAGGGTGTCGATCCTGTCGGCGGACGCGGCCCTCAGCATCGACAGAGGCGGAAGCTCGTACTCCCCCTCCTCGAAAGATGTGATGACCATCGAGACATCGATGTCGTAGGTCTTGGGGCCGTTCTTCCCGCCGTGGACGGCGACTGTGTCCAGTGCGAGCGGACTTACGATGTCGATGTTGTCCATGAACCCGCCGGAATAGTCCGGCAGACCGTAGCCGGTCCCCTCGGCCACATCCTTGAGGTGGAAGCCATAGCGGAACTGGTCGCCCACAAGCACGGTGTCCCTCTTGTGCAGAGGCTCAAGGAACGAGTCGCCGGACTTGACGACAAGTCCCCGGGACGGTTGGGCGGCCGAAACGGCGGCCGTCACGACGAGCGCGGAAACCAAAGCGAGAACCGTGTGGACAGAACCTGACTTTTTCATCTCTACCTCCTTCCGAAAAACGCCATCAGACCCTTGACATAGTCCTGGTTGGTGGCTATGTCCACGGAATCTATGTGATAGCGGTTGAAAAGTTTCTTCTCTCCGTCCTCGACGGCCCCGAACCACTTTGAATATGCGGCCCTGGTCGAAGAGGAGGATGTGTTGATCCAGGCGGAAGCTCCCGACTCTGAATCCTTTACGTGTACCAGCCCTACATCCGGGAGAACCCTTTCGCGAGGGTCGTGGACCTTGATCACGGAGATGTCGTGGCGGTTTCTGGCGACCTTCAGGGCATCCTCGTAACGCGGAGTGCCGTCCGGATTGACATCCAGCATATCCGAAAGGACGAAGGCCGTGCATTTCTTCTTGATGGCGTTGGTCAGGTAGCGCAGAGCCTGGCCCACATCCGTCCCCGTCGACTTGGGTTCAAGCTCGATGATCTGGCGGATGATGTGGAGAAGATGGCTGCGTCCTTTCTTCGGCGGGATGAACTCCTCGACCCTGTCGCTGAAGAACAGCGCCCCGACCTTGTCGTTGTTGATTATGGCCGAGAAACTCAGCACCGCCGCGATCTCGGCGATCAGGTCGCGCTTCGACCTGACGGAAGTGCCGAACAAGCCGGAACGGCTTATGTCGATCAGCAGCACGACGGTCATCTCCCTCTCTTCCTCAAAGACCTTGACATACGGAGAGCGCAGACGCGCGGTCACGTTCCAGTCCATCGAACGCACATCGTCGCCGTACTGGTACTCGCGGACCTCGCTGAAAGCCATTCCGCGGCCTTTGAAAGCGCTGTGGTACTCACCCGCGAAGATCTGGTGGGACAGAGCCCTTGTGCGGATCTCTATCTTGCGGACCTTCCGCAGAAGCTCGTTAGTTGAGGAATTGGATGCCATAGACGTTCGCTGTTACGGAACCTGGACGGCGTTGACCACCTCGGCGATGATCTGCTCGGAGGTGACGTTCTCGGCCTCCGCCTCGTAGGTCAGGCCGACCCTGTGGCGGAGCACCTCGTTGCAGACGGCCCTCACGTCCTCCGGGATCACATAGCCTCTGCGCTTGATGAACGCATAGGCCTTGGAGGCCATCGAGAGCGAGATGCTGGCACGAGGGGAAGCGCCGAAGGAGATCAGGTCCTTGATCTTGCCAAGGCCATAGTCCTCAGGGGTACGGGTGGCATAGACGATGTCCACGATGTACCTCTCGATCTTCTCGTCCATATAGACATCCTTCACGACGTTCCTGGCGCGGACGATGTCCTCGGGCTTGACCACAGGATTGACCTTCGGGAACTCCCCGGAGTTGTTCATCCTGATGATCTGCCTTTCCTCTTCTTTCTTAGGATAGCTTACGACCACCTTGAGCATGAAACGGTCGACCTGCGCCTCAGGGAGCGGATAGGTGCCCTCCTGCTCGATCGGGTTCTGGGTGGCCATCACAAGGAACGGCTCCGGAAGCTTGAAGGTCTGGTCACCGATGGTCACCTGACGTTCCTGCATCGCCTCGAGAAGGGCGGACTGCACTTTCGCGGGGCTTCGGTTGATCTCGTCCGCCAGCACGAAATTGGCGAAGACCGGACCCTTGTGCACCTCGAAAGACTCGTCTTTCTGTGAATATATCATCGTGCCTATCAGGTCGGCAGGCAGGAGGTCCGGAGTGAACTGGATACGGCTGAACTTAGCGTCGACAGCCTTCGACAAAGTGCTGATGGCAAGAGTCTTGGCCAAGCCCGGCACACCTTCCAGAAGCACGTGTCCGTTGGCGAGAAGGCCGATGAGAAGGTTCTCCACAAGGTGTTTCTGGCCGATGATGACCTTACCCATCTCGAGAGAGAGCATGTCCACGAAGGCGCTCTCTTTCTGGATCCTGTCATTCAGTTCCTTGATGTTTACACTTTCCATATAATCTGTTTTTTACTATTTTTGCAAACAATAAATCTCCAAGCAAAATCAACCTTATGCGCTACAGGATCATCCTTTCCTACGACGGCTCGGCCTTCTGCGGCTGGCAGATGCAACACGATGCCAAAACCGTTCAGGAGTGTCTTCAGAATGCTCTTTCGACTCTCTTGAAGGAGGACATCACCGTCATAGGCGCCGGGAGGACTGACTCGAAGGTCAACGCTGTCAACTATGTCGCCCACTTCGAGGCGTCCCGTCCGGACATTGACGCAGCGGCGCTTGGCTACAAAATAAATGCCATCCTCCCCGCCGGAATCAAGGTGCACGGCATCCTGGAGGCCGGGGCCGGCTTCCACGCCAGGTTCGACGCCGTGCAGCGTGAGTACAAGTACTTCATCCACCGCAGAAAAGACCCTTTCATCAATGAATATTCCTGCCTCTACACCTTCCCGATAGACGTGGACAGGATGAACCGCGCGGCCGGAGCTCTGCTCGGCAGACACGACTTCAGCTGCTTCGAGAAGGTCGGCAGCGACAACAAGACCTCCGTCTGCACCGTCACGGCGGCACGCTGGGAGGCATATTCACCGACCCACGTCAGCCTGATGGGCTACCCCGCCGAAGAGGGCGACTACCTGGTCTTCACCATCCGCGCGGACCGCTTTTTAAGGAATATGGTGCGGGCGGTCGTCGGTTCGCTTCTCGAGGTGGGCCGCGGCAAGCGTGACGAGGACTGGATCGCCGGCCTCATCCAGCACGGCACCCGTTCGGACGCCGGAGAATCGGTCCCCGGACACGCCCTCTTCCTCACCAAGGTGGAATATCCCGAGGAAATTTGACCGAAACGGGAGGCGGAATTGACAGGGTATGGATTTTTTTGCGTAAATTTGCAGGTTCGCGGTGCGGTATGTGCAGTAAACCCGCCCGGTTATCGTGAAATTTAAAAAACGTACGTTATAATTATGTTGTTCCAAACATTACAGGCCGTCGGCCTGGATTCGGCGGCGGCCGGGATGGCCGAAGACCTCGCGCAGAGCGCGGCGCCTGTCTCTGACCTCGCACCTGCTCAGGTAGAGCAGTCATTCTCACTCATCGAGATGGCCGTGAAGGGCGGCTGGCTCATGATCGTCCTCGCGGTGCTCTCCGTGATCGCCATCTACATATTCGGAAAGAAATGGTGGATGATCCACAAGGCCGCGCAGGTCGACAAGAACTTCATGAGGGACATCCGCGACTATATCCACGAAGGAAAGGTTAAGTCCGCTGTGACGCTCTGCCAGAAGTTCGACTCCCCTGTGGCCCGTCTGGTCGAGAAGGGCATCGAGCGCATCGGACGCCCGCTCGCTGACATCCAGACTTCCGTCGAGAACATGGGCAACGTCGAGGTGGCAAGGCTCGAGAAGGGTCTTCCTACTCTCGCCACCATCGCCGGAGGAGCTCCTATGATCGGATTCCTCGGCACGGTGCTCGGTATGGTGCAGGCCTTCTTCAACATGGCCAACGCCGGCAACAACATCGACATCACGCTGCTGTCAAGCGGCATCTACACCGCGATGATCACGACCGTGGGCGGTCTCATCGTCGGCATTCTCGCCTACTTCGGCTACAACTACCTGGTCGCCCAGATCTCCAACCTTATGTTTATGATGGAGAACGCCACCATAGACTTCATGGACCTTCTGCACGAGCCGGCCGGAAACGAGGAGGAGAACTAGTCAATGGCATTCAAGAGAACCACAAAGGTTTTGTCGGAAACAGCGATGTCCTCGATGACTGACCTGGTGTTCCTGCTGCTGATCTTCTTCCTGATCACCTCGACGCTGGTCAATCCGAACGCGCTGAAGCTCCTGCTCCCGAAGAGTACCGGGCAGGTGTCCGCCAAACCTACCGTCACCGTCTCGATCAAGGATTGGGGCGACGACACCTACACCTACCACCTCAACGGCAGCGAGACGCCGGTGCAGTACGTCGAGCTGGAGGACGACCTTGTGCAGCTTCTCCAGACCGAGGAGGACCCTACCTTCTCGATCCACTCGGACGAGAGCGTGCCGATCAAGGAGGTCGTCTCCCTGATGAACATCGCCAAGCGCAACCACTACAAAGTCATACTCGCCACACAGCCGGAATGACGGCCGGCGGCGCAACGGAAAGAAGATGAAGCCTTACCTTCGTGACAGAAAGAAAGAGGAGAAAGCCTCCACGGTGACCGGGATAATCGTCACGGTAGCCGTGCACGTGGCCGCTATCCTCACCTGCTCTTTCACGGGGCTGAAGTACATCTACCCGCCGCCGCAGGAGCAGACATTCCTGGTGGACTTCACGCAGGACGAAGAAGTGGTGGTGAGACGCCAGCCGAAAGGCAGGCAGCCGCAGGCCGAGGAGATAGACAAGACCAAGCCTGTGGAGCTGGTACAGAAGTCCGAATCCCCTTACAAGTCGGACAAGGCCAACAAGACGGCCGAGGCGAAGCCGGATGATTTCGGCGATGTCGAGACCCCGGCCCCGGAAGAGGAAATCAACAAGAACGCCATCTTCCCGGGAATGAGCAAGAAAGACTCCTCCCTCGCGCCTCACGGGGCGACCGACCCTAAGAACGAGTTCAAGGCCGGACACGCCAAGGGCAACACTTCGGTCGGGAAGACCGACAGCGAGCCGAACGCCAGGCTGAAAGGAAGGAACACCCTCGGAGCGATTCCGAGGCCGGCATATTCAGAACAGGACGAAGGTACGGTCGTGGTCGACATCTGGGTGGACAACTATGGAAACGTGACGAAGGCGGTTCCGGGAGGCACAGGGACCACCGTGAACAACTCGAAGCTTTGGGCAGCCGCGAGGGCGGCCGCGCTGAAGACACATTTCAACCAGAGCGCAGACGCTCCGGCCCTCCAGCAGGGAACGATCACCTACAAGTTCAAACTGGTCGGGAACTGACCGGGAACTTGTCAGAGACAAGACAGACAAGACAAATAGATAGATAGATAGATAGATAGATAGACAAACATACAGACAACTTTATTAAACTTTTATATTCATTTATTATTTAATGGCGTGAGCCACAAACATTATGGAAGAAATTCTTAACGGTGGTCAGGAGAACCACGAGGAGCGTAGGGATTACGCTAACGAAGAGTCGAAAACAGGCTACTCATCTGAAGGAAGGAAACTTAGGCCAAGAAGGAGAGTCACTCCGGCCGCTTCCTCATCCGCTGAAGGGGACTACAAACCCTACAACAGTCACAGAAGCTACTCCAGCGACAACCGCGGCGGTTACGGCCAGCGCGGAGGCTACAGGAGCAATTCATCAGAACACAGAAGCTATGGCAGCGATAACCGCGGAGGTTATGGCCAGCGCGGGGAGAACCGCGGAAGCTACGGCGAGCATAGCGACAACCGCGGCGGCTACGGCCAGCGCAGAAGTTACGGCGACAACCAGGAAGGAGGAGAGAGAAGATCCTACGGACAGAGCCGTTCTTCCTACGGACAGAGCCGCCCGTCATACGGTCGTTCCTCCTACGGTGAGGGACGTCCATCCTACGGACAGCACAGAAGTTACGGCGACAACCAGGAGGGAGGAGAGAGAAGGTCCTACGGACAGGGCCGTCCTTCCTATGGACAGAGCCGCCCGTCATACGGTCAGAACCGTCCATCCTACGGACAGCGCAGGGACAGCTTCTCCGCTTCAAGTGAGGAGGGAGAGACAAGAAGGCCGTCCACACGTCCGTCCTACGGCGAAGGCCGTCCTTCATACGGACAGCGCAGAAGCTTCGGAGCAGGACAGGAAGGAGGCGAGAGAAGGCCTTCATATTCAAGGAAACCGGCAGGCCACGGCTTCGGTCCGAAGACCGCTGGTTTCGACAAGAGTCCTAAGAAGTTCCACAAGGACGAGCCTCATTTCACCGAGAGCGACGAGGCGGGAATCAACCAGATGATCTCCAGGAAGCCACAGCTCGACGCTGCGGCTTCTGACAACGACAACGTTCCTACACCTATCAAGGAGGAGATCCGCCTCAACAAGTACATCGCCAACTCAGGTGTATGCTCGCGCCGCGAGGCTGACAACCTGATCCAGGCCGGTGTCGTGACCGTCAACGGCGAGGTTGTCACCGAACTCGGAACGAAGGTCAATGTCCTCAAGGACGACATCCGCTTCAACGGCGAAAGGCTCAAGGGCGAAGAGAAGGTCTACATCGTGATGAACAAGCCGAAGGGCTTCGTCACCAGCGCCAGCGACCCTCACGCCGAGAAAACCGTGATGGACCTGCTGAAAGGCTGCAAGCTGCGCGTCTTCCCTGTCGGAAGGCTCGACAAGAGCACTACCGGAGTGCTGATGTTCACCAACGACGGCGAGATCGCCGAGACGCTCACCCATCCTTCCTACAACAAGAAGAAAATCTACCAGGTGATCCTCGACAAGGAACTTGAGGAAGAGGACAAGGAGAAGATTCTCACGGAGGGTCTCGAGCTGACCGACGGCAACATCAAGGCCGACGAGCTTGAGTACATCGACGCCAGCGACCACAGAAGGCTCGGCATCGAGATCCACTCGGGCAAGAACCGCATCGTAAGAAGGATTTTCGAATCTCTCGGCTACGAGGTCAAGGCCCTCGACAGGGTTTACTTCGCGGGCCTCACCAAGAAGGGCCTGAAGAAGGGAGAATGGAGATACCTCAGCGAGGGCGAGGTCAACGTCCTCAAGATGGGCGCCTACGTCTAGTCCGCAGAGTATGTCCGCCCAAGAGAACAAACTTGAACACAGAGCTGGATTTGTCAACATCATCGGCAACCCGAATGTTGGCAAATCCACGCTTATGAATGCCCTGGTCGGGGAAAAACTGTCCATCGTCACGGCGAAGGCGCAGACGACCAGGCACAGGATAATGGGCATCGTCAACACAGACGACAGCCAGATTGTCTACTCCGACACACCGGGAATGCTCAAACCGAACTACCGCCTGCAGGAGGACATGATGAAATTCGTGGACGCCGCCATCGGCGACGCGGACATCATCCTCTACGTGACGGACGTAGTGGAAAAGAGCGACAAGAACATTGAATATGTCGAGAAGCTCAAGGATCTTGAGTGTCCGGTCGTGGTCGTGATCAACAAGATTGACATCAGCGATCAGAGCAAGGTCAGCGGACTCATCTCCTACTGGCAGGAACAGATTCCCCAGGCCACCGTCATTCCGGTCTCGGCCAAGGAGAAGTTCAACCTCGAGAGCGTGCTGAACGCCATCAGGAGCAAGCTTCCGGTGGCCCCGCCGTGGTTCGACAAGGACCAGTTCACGGACAAGAACCTGAGGTTCTTCGCCTCGGAGATCATCCGCGAGAAGATTCTGGAGAACTACAGCCAGGAGGTGCCTTACTGCTGCGAAGTGGCCATCGAGTCCTTCAAGGAGGGCAAGGAGAGGTACGAGATCAGCGCGGTCATCTACGTGATGAGGGATTCCCAGAAGGGCATCCTGATCGGCAAGGGCGGCGCTTCTCTCAAGAAGACCGGCACCGAGGCCAGGCTTGAGATGGAGGATTTCTTCCAGAAGAAGGTCTACCTCCAGCTATTCGTGAAAGTCAATCCGGACTGGAGGGAGGACCGCAAGGAACTCCGGAAGTTCGGCTACGAGGAATAAACAACTAAGAAACGGCCCGGCGCGTCCGGGAAAAAGGTGATTGAATATGGCAAAAGACGAGTGGGACGACATACAGACTCCGGAGGAAGGCAACGAGGACGACGAGCTGGACGAGGAACCGATCGATGAGACGACGGCAGCCTCTTCAGGGAAGTACGACAAATTGCTCAGCTCCGACAGCAGGAAGTACAAGCTTTCGGGAATGTTCAAGGACTGGTTCCTTGACTATTCCTCCTACGTCATCCTGCAGAGAGCCGTCCCGCACATCGTGGACGGTCTCAAGCCTGTGCAGAGGCGTGTGCTTCACGCCATGTTCAAGATGGACGACGGAAGCTACACCAAAGTGGCCAACATCGTCGGCCAGGCGATGCAGTACCACCCTCACGGTGACCAGTCCATCCTCGGAGCCCTCGTGCAGCTCGGCCAGAAAGGTCTTCTGATCGACTGCCAGGGAAACTGGGGTAACATACTCACCGGCGACGGCAACGCGGCGCCCCGTTACATCGAGGCCCGTCTGAGCAAATTCGCCAAAGAGGTCGTCTTCGACCCGAAGATCACCAACTGGATGACATCCTACGACGGACGCAACCAGGAGCCTACCGAACTTCCTGTCCGTTTCCCTCTGCTTCTCGCACAGGGGACCGAGGGCATCGCGGTCGGAATGGCGTCCAAGATTCTTCCGCACAACTTCAACGAACTGCTGGACGCTTCCGTGAGCATCCTCAAGGGTGAGGATTTCACCATCTACCCGGACTTCCCTACCGGCGGCAGCGCCGACTGCAGCAACTACAAGGACGGAGCCAGAGGCGGCACCGTGAAGGTCCGCGCCAAGATCGAGAAGATCGACAAGAACACCGTGGCCATCACCGAGATTCCTTTCGGGAAGACCTCGCACGTCCTCATCGACTCCATACTCAAGGCCAAGGACAAAGGCAAGATCAAGATCAAGAAGATCGACGAGATGACCACCGAGAAGGTGGAGATCCTGATCCATCTTCCGAACGACGTGTCCCCGGACAAGACGATCGACGCTCTCTACGCCTTCACGGACTGCGAATGCAACATAGCCCCGAACGCCTGCGTCATCGTGGACAACAAGCCGCAGTTCCTCTCTGTCAAGGACATACTCATCTACGACACCAACCACACGAGAGACCTGCTGCAGAGGCAGCTGGAGATCAGGCTCGCGGAGCTGGAGGACCAGTGGCACTACTCCTCGCTCGAAAGGATCTTCTTCGAGAACAAGGTCTACAAGATCCTTGAGCAGAACCAGACGAGCTGGGAGAAGCAGCTGGACGATGTGCTGGCCGAGATGAAGACCTACCAGAACCTTGTGCGCAGGGAGATCCTGATGGAAGACATCGAAAAACTTGTCGAGAAGCCTGTCCGCAAGATCTCCAGGTTCGACACCAAGGCCATCGACGAGAAGATAGCCTCCATCGAGGCCGAGATGAAGACGGTCCAGGACAACATCGACAACATCACGCAGTACACCATCGACTGGTTCAACAGCCTCAAGGCCAAGTACGGCAAGCAGTTCGTCCGCCAGACCGAGATCACGGCCTTCGAAAGCATCGCCGTCACCAAGGTTGTCAGCAACAACGCCAAGCTCTACGCCAACTACGAGGAGGGCTTCGTGGGCATAAACCTCAAGAAGGACGACAACGGAGTCTTCATCGGCGAGTGTTCCGACCTGTCGGAGGTCATCGTGATCGGCAAGGACGGCAAGTACCGCGTCGCGAAAGTCACGGACAAGGCCTTCTTCTGGAAAGACCTGCTCTACGTCGGGGTCTTCAACCGCGGCGACAGCAGGACCATCTACAATGTCATCTACCGCGAGGGCAAGGGCAGCGTCTCCTACGCCAAGAGGTTCTCGATCACCAGCGTGACCAGGGACAAGGACTATGACATCACCACCGGCGAGGAAGGGTCGAAGATCCTCTGGTTCACCGTCAACCACAACGGCGAGGCGGAATCAGTGCGGATCTACCTGCGCCCGAGACCGAAGCTCAAGAAGACCCAGTTTGAATATGATTTCTCGACCCTTGCGATCAAGGGCAAGGCTTCGAGGGGAAATCTTGTGTCCAAGAACCCTATCGCGAGGATACAGCTGAAGTCCAAGGGTGTCTCCACCATCGGCGGCAAGGACATCTGGTACGACGCCGACATCCAGAAACTCAACGATGAACAGCGAGGGACCTACCTCGGCGAGTTCGGACCTGAGGACAAGGTGCTGGCAGTGTTCAAGGACGGAACGTTCTACACGACCTCGTTCGACGTGTCGAACCGCTATCAGGGAGAGGTCATCAGGATCGAGAAGTTCGACCCGGACAAGACTTTCACCGCACTCTACTACGACGGAGCGGCCAAAGCGTTCTACGTCAAGAGGTTCAGTTTCACGCTCAGCGACAACACTCCGCTGTCGTTCATAGCCTCGGGATCCAAATCCTACCTTGTGGACCTGTCCGAGGACAAGCATCCTCAGTTCCAGGTCATCTTCGGCGGCAAGTACGGACACCGCGATCCGGAGAACATCGACGCCGAGGAGTTCATCGCCAAGAAGGGCTACTCGGCCAAGGGCAAGAAGTGCCACCAGTACGACCTCAAGGAGGTCAAGTTCATCGAGCCGCTCGACAAGCCGGATGACGATGAGGAACCGGTGGACATCATCTCGCCGCTGGACGGAACCGATCCTGTGGCCGGACCGACGGAAACTCCTGCCAATGAAGGCGTAACAGAAGAGACCGAAGGCGGGGCGAAACTTCCGGACATCGACGACATCCCTGATTTCGGGGACTACGAAGAGCCTACCCTGTTCTAGACAGCGACAGTCAACACCGGCCCAAGCGGCAACATATTCAATGGACTACATCTCTCTCATAGGCTTCATGGGGTGCGGCAAAAGCACGGTGGGGCGGCTTCTCGCGGAGTCGCTGCCCGGCTACGGCCTCATCGACCTTGACACCTTCATCGAAACGAAGCAGGGCCGCAGCATTCCCGAGATATTCAATGAATATGGTGAAGCGGCCTTCCGCAGGATGGAGCAGGAGGCGCTTGAGGGAATATTCAAGGACAGCTCCCGCGGCCGTTCGGTCCTTTCTCTCGGAGGCGGGACGGTGACCACGGAGGCCTGCGGCAGGCTTGTGAGGGAGAATTCCGTCTGCTTCTACCTCCGCGCAACCACGGAGACCCTGCTGGCCAATCTGGAAGGCGACAGCGCCGGCAGACCGATGCTCAAGTCCGAGGGTTCTCTGCGTGACCGGATCGAGAGCCTTATGGCCACAAGGTCGGCGCAGTACATTGCCGCGGCCCACCACATCATAGACATCGACGGCCTGACCTTCGGACAGACCGCCGCAAGAATAAAAGAAATCCTGGAGAATACCTCTATCTGAACCGCTCGTACTTCCCTTCAAGGACGGAGCGGACAGCCTCAAGGTAGCCGAAGCCGTACTTGCGGTCAGGAAGGAGATAGCCGCTCTCTATCCATTCGTTCCAGGCGAAGACAGTGATCACCTTAGGCTGGTCCGGATGGGCGTCGACATATTCCTTGGCCGCCTGCAGATAGGTGGCGAAACTTTCAGGCGTGTTGTTGTAGTGGATGACATCCTCCCTGCCGACTTTCGGGTAGCGCGGAGTGTTGTCCCAGCCTATAGACACGTTCGGGAAGAAAGGCACAGGCGAATCGCTCCAGGTCTGAAGGCGGGTCATTCCGGTGTTGCCCCAGTCCAAATAGTCCTCCCTGTGTGGGCCTCCCCAGTTGTAGGTTGTGACGCTGTTCACACCGAAATATTCAAGAGTCTTCTGGATGTCCTCGCCCGACGGGCCGAAGTGGATGATCTGAAGATGCAGGTCAGGGAAACCGGCCTTGCGCACCTCGGAACGGAAATATTCAAGTCCCTTTTTCGTCTTTTCGCGGCTGCCGCCGAAGGTGGCCAGGAGATTCTCGAACTTGTAGATGGAGAACACCGGACAGCCGTCGATCTTCAGGTAGTTCGGGCATTTGAAGTACTGCTTTATCACCCTGTCCACGATGATCTTGAAGTTCTTCTCGTCTGTCGCCCCTTTCCAGAGGATGGAATCATCGTCAGGGCAGCGGTGGACGTTCCAGTAGTTCCGCTTGACATCGTGGTTAGCCCACATTATGTAGAAATTCATCTTCCCGTTGTTGGAAGCCTTCAGGAAGCCATCGTCAAGACAGCCCTCGAGGAAAGGGCCGCCGTCGAACCAGTACCAGTCGAAGATGAAAGTGTTCACTCCGTGGACGGTGGCGGCATCGATCCAGCGCTCCATCACCTTAGGGTCATCGTCCATCTCATAGCCCCACAGAGGCTGTTTCGGCTGGTAGTGCCCCGGGAAACGAGGATTGCCTTTCTTGATGACCTCCCACTCCCCTATGCCCTCGGGCCAGAGAACCTCCTGCCCGCGCGGGTCGTTGTGACAGGACGGCCACACATAGGCGGCCACATAGTAGGGACTGTCCTTGACCTGTGCTTCGGAAATGATTGCCGGCAAAGTCAGAAGGACCGCTAGCGAAAGTAACAGATGTTTCATACTCGTTAAATAAACTCCTCGCGCTCCTTGATGTCCTTGATGCGGAGCTGGAGGGTGGTGTTGCCGCGGTAGTAGTTCTCGACGATCGAGTAGCAGATGTCGAACGGATTGCCGGACTTGATGTAGTCGTAGTACTCCGACATGTTGAAGGCGATGGCCGGAATCTGGTGGAACGGCTGCTTCTCGTCGATCAGGTCCAGCTTCATGTGCACCCCGCCGGCCCCCACCTTGCGGCCGTTGCCGCCGTCCGAGACATTCTCGGTAAGGAAGACAGGATTGCCGTTGCCCGGGCCGAAAGGCTGGAACTGCTTCAGAAGACGGAAGAATTTCGGAGTGATCTGGCTGAACTCCAGTTTCGCGTCGATGTCGGTCATCGGAGTCAGCATC